>NZ_JAVJQN010000250.1:0-28883 GCF_040218245.1 Coleofasciculus sp. E1-EBD-02
AACTAGCGACGCATTTGTAGGTATCGTGACCTTGAAAACGTAGACCTCGAAAGTCTGAGGCTGGTCATGTTGTGGCTTGTATCCCGCTCGAAGAGTCGGGCAGTCTACAAGCCCCTGCCTTTAGGCATGGGGTTCATGACCCAAGTTGAGTTGATTAGCTGTTATAGACAGTCAGCTTTCAGGGACGTAGAGTAACGAATTTAAGTTTCAAAAAAAATAGTATAGTCCCTTTTCGGATGAACAATCCCAACTGCTTCCAGACGCGCCATGGCACGTCTCTACAACCCCTGCTCCCCCTGCTTGTACTTCAGGAGAACTGGGGATGATTAAGTCATTCGGGTTTAGACTCTGACAGGGTTTCCACTGGCTCTGTTCCTGGGACAGTTTCGGGTTCTTTTAAGACTAATCGCAATAAGGGGGGAGCGATAAATGTGGTTAAAATCACCATCATGATAATCGCCGCCTCAGTTGCCGAGGAAAGCGCCCCACTCGCTGAACCGACGCCAGCAAAAACCAGTCCCACTTCGCCTCGGGGAATCATCCCCACACCAATTGCCAAACGATTAATACCCGGTTGACCAAAGACGGTAAAGCCTGTGACTACCTTACCGATAATTGCCACCACGATCAGGAACAGTGCCAAAATCAACCCTTCTCGATTGCTGGGAACCGCTGGATTAAGGACACTTAAATCGGTTTTGGCACCCACCACCACAAAGAAAATCGGGGTGAGGACATCCGCCACAGGTAACACCTGTTCCTCTAATTCGCGGCGTTTATCGGTTTCTGCCAGAATTAAGCCAGCGGCAAATGCGCCTAAGATGGCTTCAAGTTGAATCGCGGCGGCAATGTAAGACAGAATCGCGGCAAAAATCAGGGCGGTGAGTAATACCTGACCCCTTGTCTTCATTTCATCCACCAAGGCGACAAAGTAGGGACCGAGAAAGCGCCCCACTAAAATGGAACCGACTAAAAAGACACCCGCACTGATGATTAGATAAATAACATTCGCGATCGCGATTTCCCCGGTTTTGGCTAAACTCGCTACCACGGCTAGCACGATGATGCCTAACACGTCGTCTAATACCGCTGCACCAATGATAATTTGACCTTCTTTGGAACTGAGACTGCCGATTTCGGCTAAGACTTTGGCGGTAATCCCAATACTGGTAGCGGTTAGCGCCGCCCCTGCAAAAATAGCTGGGACGGCGGGAACGTCGAACAAATAGGTTAACCCAGCGGTTCCGGCGGCAAAGGGGGCAATCACCCCAACAATGGCGACAACAGCCGCTTGTGGACCGACTCGGATCAGTTCTTGCAAATCCGATTCCAGTCCAATTTCAAATAGAAGAATCACCACCCCCAGTTCGGATAAAACTGAGATCACCTCACTCTGAGTCTCAAACACCGACTCAGCCGCCATTGGATTTAAGCCCGCTGTGCGCTCCAGAAAGCTGACAATCATTGAGCTAGCGGCATCTGCCCCGGCTTCGGGAAAAACAAGTAGATGCAGCGCTGAGACTCCCACAACGACACCACCAACCAGTTCCCCCAGTACAGGTGGCAAGTTAATCCGCGCACAAAGTTCGCCACCCAGTTTGCTGGCGAAGTAAATGACGACTAAACTCAGCAATACGCCAGCGAAGATTAATGAACTATTTTCGGCTTCGCTGCTGGAGGCTTCACTGGCTGTGGCGATCAGCGATTGATGTGCCGATAGCCATCTTAAACCTAAGGGGGGAGTTAGGGAACTCACCCAGGCAGTTGCATCAGCTACGGATTGAGAAAAAAGCATGGGTTCTATTCTACAGGGAACAGGGAACAGGGAGCTTGTAGAGACGTGCCATGGCGCGTCTGGGAGCTTGGCTACAGATTAAACTACTGAGTTGCAAAAACTGTAACCCCAGAAATGATAATGCTCTATGGTGTCAAAGTTAAGGCTTAATCTATCGGTGTTTGGAGAATTTATAAAATGACAGATTTATGTTCCCGTTTTCTGAGCCAAAAAAAGTTACAGGTGATGGCTGGGGTTTTGGGTTTAGTGATGCTCGGATGCATAAATCCCGCGATCGCGCAGGAGCGATTGTTACGAACGCTAACGGTAACCGGACAAGGCGTAGAACGAATTCCCACAACCTTGACCCGAGTCCAGTTAGGGGTTGAGGTACAAGGAAAAACAGCGCAACAGGTGCAACAAGAGGTGGCACGTCAATCGGCGGCGGTGGTGGAGTTGCTGCGATCGCGTAATGTTGAACAACTCCAAACCACCAGCATCCAACTCAACCCTGTCTATAGCTACGAGGACAATCAGCAGCGCCTGATCGGGTATTCTGCCAGTAACACGGTCAGTTTCCGCATTCCCACAGAACAGGCGGGAAGCCTTTTGGATGATGCTGTGGCTGCTGGTGCTACCCGCATCGACTCGATTAGCTTTACCGCCCCAGAAAGTGCGATCGCCACGGCTCAAAAACAAGCGCTACGAGAAGCCACCCAAGATGCCCAAGAACAAGCCGATGCGGTGTTAAATGCCTTGAACCTCACCCGTCAAGATGTTGTTACCATTCAAATTAACGGTGCCACACCACCGTCTCCACCGATGCCGCTGATGAGCAGGGCGGAGTCCTTTGCCCAAAATGCTCCGACACCAGTTATTGGTGGTGAGCAAGAGGTACAGGCATCCGTAACCCTGCAAATTAGCTACTAACGTTTAGAACTCTGTCTCGCCGTAGCGATCAACCGTGCTGGGATCATTATCGCGTTTAGAGCCTAATAAATCCATTCGATCCGCCCGGATCACGGGCTTGTGGAAATTGTGACCATCCCGCGTCGTTAACGGATCAATTTTCAGCGCTCCTTGAATCCCAATCAAACTTCCCTTCCGCACGTAGTTTGCCGCCACTTCCGCTGTCTTCCCCCAAATCTCGATATTGAACCAGTCCGGCTTATCACTGTTGCGACTACGGCGATCCACTGCCAATGTTAACTTACACAAAACACTGCCCGACTCGAAATACCTGACATCTGGGTCTGCGCCCACCCGACCAACTAAATTAACTACATTGAGACTCATTTTTTTAGTACCCTTGTACTGATTGCTAATTAGTTTAGCGAATTTATACCGTTGTCCACAATCCCTCAAGCCCTACTGGAGGCACGCCAATTGCCGTGATTCACGCTCGCTTGTGACCTTGACTTTCTCCGGATCAGCAATTTTGTCGTCTGAATGATACTTTCAGCTTCGTTTTCAAAGATTAATAGCGATGACTTTATCAACTTCACTAGACTCAGCCAAAAAAACGTAATAGAATCCACCTCGGTTACAGTTCAGATACATTGTTTGTTATACATAGAAACATTCGACCTTGGGGGCGTATAAACAAGTGGGTATTTTCAGTCGCTTTTCCCTATCCCGGGACATGGGTATCGATTTAGGTACAGCTAATACTTTAGTATATGTATCTGGCAAAGGCATCGTACTCCAGGAGCCTTCTGTCGTCGCCATGGACCAAGATGAAAAAGTGCCACTAGCAGTGGGAGAGGACGCCAAAAAAATGCTGGGCAGAACTCCAGGTAACGTGGTCGCCTTGCGTCCTTTACGCGATGGTGTGATTGCTGACTTCGATACCGCCGAACTCATGCTCAAGCATTTTATCCGGCGAGTTCACGAAGGGCGCACTTTAGTTCAACCTCGGATTGTCATTGGGATTCCCAGTGGTGTAACCGGTGTGGAACGGCGGGCAGTAATGGAAGCTGCCTCTCAAGCTGGTGCCAGAGATGTGTACTTGATCGATGAACCTGTTGCTGCTGCCATCGGTGCGGGGCTGCCAGTGGCAGAGCCAACCGGTAATATGATTATCGATATCGGTGGTGGTACGACGGAAGTCGCGGTACTCAGTTTACAAGGTACCGTTTTGAGCGAATCGGTACGGGTTGCTGGTGATGAACTGAGTGAATCGATCACCCAGTACATGAAAAAAGTGCATAACCTGGTGATTGGAGAGCGAACGGCTGAAGAAATTAAAATTCAGATTGGTTCAGCCTACCCGACTCATGAGGACGATGATTTCTCCATGGAAGTACGCGGCTTACACTTGCTGTCTGGTTTACCGCGAACTGTGAGTATCAAGGGACCCGAAATTCGCGAAAGTATGTCCGAACCGCTTTCAGTCATCGTTGATGCGGTAAAACGGACGTTAGAGCGGACACCACCTGAACTCGCTGCCGATATTATTGATCGAGGCATCATGTTAGCGGGTGGTGGTGCCTTACTAAAAGGACTAGATACGTTGATTAGTCACGAAACGGGTATTGTGACTCATGTAGCGGCTGATCCCCTAAGTTGTGTGGTTTTAGGCACAGGTCGTGTTCTAGAGAACTTCAAACAACTAGAACGGGTATTTAGTGGGCGCTCTCGCCATATCTAAGCTGATAATCTCTTAGAGAGCTACTTTGGTTGGTTCACAAGCTGCATGAGAAGTCAACTGCACTATTGCAACTCTGGCGCATCAGCCGGAAGCTGAACGAATACTGGACAGGTTATGTATATATTGCGTCGTTGGTGGGACAAACATGGAGTCGCTGTTGTGCTGGGAGGACTAACTCTAAGCCTTGCTTGGTTCGTTCGCCAAACTCAGGGTGCAGCTCTCTTTGAGGCTTATCAGTTATTGACCCGCCCCTTACAATCAGAACCGACACAAGAAGAGCGTCTGACAAATGCCAAAGTGCTGGAACTACAACAGCGTCTGATTGAACTTGAGAGCCAAAACCAAAAACTCAAAGAGCTACTGAATTATTCTAAAACCAAAGACCAGCAAGGAATTCTTGCCCCAATCATCGGGCGTAGTGCGGGTCACTGGTGGCAACATGTAACTTTGGGTCGAGGGAGTCGAGATGGGATTAAGGTGGATTCAATTGTGATGGCACCTGGCGGTTTAGTGGGTCAGATTGTTAATGTGACGCCGAATACAAGTCGCGTACTACTAATCAGTGACGCCACCAGCCGAGTCGGGGCGGTGATTAGCCGTAGCCGTAGCATGGGGTTTATTCGAGGACAAGGTTCAAATCGGGCGGTGTTGCAGTTTTTTGACAAAGTACCCGATGTCCGTCGGGGAGATGCGGTTTCCACTTCACCCGTGAGCAAACTGTTTCCTGCTGGGTTACCGTTAGGACGGGTGGAGTCAGTCAACTTGGATAAAAGTCCAGCCCCCGAAGCTGTCATTGAGTTGACAGCGCCTTTAGATGCCTTGGAGTGGGTGATTGTTTATCCCCAATCAAGGACGGTTGATCCCGAATAAGTAGGTGGGGATAATTAGAGTTAAACCGTGGGAATCGTCATACTCGCTTTCTTGAGCAGCAAGCTACGTTAATCAAAAAAACCTAGATGTGATACTTAGGCGGTGAAATGGAGGTCAAAAAAAGGCAAAACTCATTTAGGATAGCCCAGAAGAAACCCTTGAACAACATTTTCAACCTTTCCCAGTTTTCCCCCCAAGTTCGTCAACTGCTCAATTGGATGGTAACGGCGGGTTCTGTCCTTGTATGTGTGATGGCTTTACCCACTCGGTTACCGGGTATGGAATTACTAGGAATTGCCCCGAATTGGTTGTTAATTTGGGTGGTTGCCTGGAGTATCAAACGCACCGCTTTTCAGGGGGCGATGGCAGGGTTAACACTGGGTTTGATTCAAGATGGGATAACTGCCCCTGAACCCACTCATGTCTTGAGTCTAGTGTTGGTGGGCATTTTAACAGCTCGGATGCAGAAGCAGCGATATATTCAGGAAGATTTTATTTCCGTGGCGCTAATTGTATTTGGGATGGCGGTTGTCGCTGAGACGGTGACGGCGATTCAGTACAGTTTTATGGGCGATCGCACGTTAGCAGAAATTTGGATAGATCACCAGCGTATTGCCCTATCCTCCGCGATTCTCAGTAGTTTGTGGGCACCTGTGGTGTATTATCCCCTGAGTCGTTGGTGGGAACAGATGCATTTGCTAGAACAGTCTTGATCTTTCCAGGGAATGGGGAATAGGCAATAGGCAATGGTCATTTATTCTTCTAATTTTCTTAGCCCTGAGCGAAGTCGAAGGGCTAATAAGCTGTCATGCATTTAAATTGGGTATTAGTGTTCACGCTTCATCTTTCCCAAAAGATAATCAGCCGCCGTCAACAGATCATAGCAAGTGTGAGTGGGTTGGAATTGCTGGAGATAACGATAGGAACGAATCCCACACGTCAGCGCTACAGTGGGAATAGACACCGCTTGGGCGGCGAGGAGATCCGCCTCTGTGTCACCAATCATCCATGCTGATTGCGGCTGAAGAGAAAAACAGACTTGTTCGGTTAAGGCTTGTGCTAAACGTTGTTGCTTGAGTTCAACATTATTTCGATAGGCGGCTTGATCGTCGTAAGTTCCATAAATCCCACTAAACAGACGAGTCAAGCCGTAATTTCTCAAAATTTGTGTCGCTTGTTCCTGACAGCGCAACGTCACCAATACCAGCCGGATACCTTGAGAATGGAGTCTGGCTAATGCCCAACGCACCCCAGGTTGCAACTTATCCAGATGTAACAGCAAGGGTTGATTGACAATTTCTAAGACTCGTGATAAGAAAAACTCAAATTGTTCTCCTTGTACACCCGATCGCAGGGCAATGTCTTCATCCGCCACCCGATCCTGTTTCATCTCCCAAAACTGCTGGGGTTCAAGCTGTTGAATCGGTAACGTGATTCCTTGGGCTTGATAAGCAGAGCAAGTATCCGCCAGCGCTAGCTTGTAGGTGGTGTAATAGCGCTTAGAGACATCGATAATCGGTCCATCGAAGTCGCAGAAAACCGTCAGTGGCGCTACAGAAGGATTAGTTCTGTGGGAGCGATCGCACGGCGGTGATTGCCAGTCGTAGGCAGTCACACCACTCATAAAATGTTACTCAATTCAGCTTTTGAAAGAAACAGTTTTTTACATCTTAGCAGTTTCGATCGAAATTTTAATCGTTCGTCGATGAATATTCCCCAGCATCCTTATTTGCATCCTAAGATCAGGGAAAGATCTTTCGTGACATGGTTGTAGCAAGATATGAGCTACTGTATCAACCCCCGATGTTCTGAACCCAGTGATCCAGGTAACCTCAACAATCGAATTTGTCGCAATTGTGGCTCATCGTTGTTAATCCAAGAGCGCTATCAGGTGATGCGTCTCCTCAGCGATACCAGTGGCTTTGGGATGGTGTATGAAGCCTACAAAGGAACTCGTCCCAAAATCTTAAAAGTCCTCAAACCTAAGCACAATAATAATCCTAAAGTCATCGAATTATTTCAACAAGAAGCCGCCGTATTAAGTCAGCTTCATCATCCCGGTATTCCCCAAGTTGAATCCGATGGATATTTTCAGGTTATTCCCCAAGCTGGGGAACCGCTGCACTGCATCATCATGGAAAAAATTGAGGGACTGAATTTAAAGCAGTGGATGCGACAACAGGGGAATCATCCCATTTCCGAATCTCTGGCACTGAATTGGCTAAAACAACTGGTTGAAATTTTACATCTGGTTCATAAAAAAAACTATTTTCATCGAGATATTAAACCCGAAAATATAATGCTGCGCCCCACCGGGCAATTGGTGTTGATTGATTTTGGTACAGCCAGAGAATTAACTTATACCTATTTAGCGGAAGTGGGTGGCGCAGGGAATGTTACTAAAATTAGTTCGGCAGGTTATACACCACCGGAACAAGAAAAAGGTCATGCGGTTCCTCAATCCGATTTCTATGCGTTGGGTCGAACCTTTGTCTATTTGTTAACTGCAAAATCGGTAACTGATCCGAGTATGTATGACCCATTAACCGATCGCTGTAATTGGCGCGAACAGGTTTCTGGACTCTCATCCCCATTGGCAGACCTAATTGATAAGCTAATGTCACCGACAGCAGCGACTCGGCATAAGACAACTCAGGACATTATCGATGAATTAGCCACTATTTCATTATCGTCTATTTCCACTCCCCTATCTTCGTCTCCGCAATTACCCAGTCAGACAAAAATGCAAATAGCAACGGTGCCGCAAGCGGAATATGGGATAATTTCTAAGCTTTCTCAGTGTAAGCGTTTAATCGCTCAAAAAAAATGGTTTTGGTTAGGGACTTTAGCGTTAGTCGTTGGCGTTAGCGTTTATCAAGTTAAACAAATAGAACCTCAAATTTCGGCTGAAATTGCTGCCTATCAGTCTATCGGACTGGCTCAAACAATCAATGCCAATGCCAGTTATATTAATTACCTCGTGATTAGTCCGGATGGAGAGATAGTAGTGAGTGGCAATGCGGATAAAACCATCCGGTTTTGGCATCTAGCTTCAGGTCAAGAAATTCGCCAACTTACAGGATATACCAAGCCTGTTAATTACTTTGCGATTAATTCGGACTGGGATAAACTGGTTACGGGAAGTGGCGATAAGAACATTCAGGTTTGGAATTTGGTTACTCCGGAAAAAAATCAAACCTTATCGGGACATTCCAGTTTTGTCAATTATTTGGTAATTAGTCCGGATGGCAAGATGTTAGTCAGTGGGAGTGCAGATAAAACGATTAAACTTTGGGATTTAGCCACAGGACAATTAATTCGCACGCTAACCGGACATTCAAGTTCAGTGAATTACCTGGTAATTAGCCCAGATGGGAAAACCTTAGTCAGTGGAGGTGCGGATAAAACGATTAAACTTTGGGATTTAGCCACAGGGAAAGAAATTCGCACGCTAACCGAACATTCAAGTTCAGTCAATGCTTTGGAAATTAGTCCGGATGGGAAAACGTTAGTCAGTGGGAGTGCGGATAAGACGATTAAACTTTGGGATTTAACCACAGGACAATTAATTCGCACCCTGACAGGACATTCAAGTTTTGTGAATGCTTTAGCCATTAGTCCCGATGGTCAAGTTTTAGCTAGTGGGAGTGCAGATAAGACGATTAAACTTTGGCATCTTACCACAGGACAATTAATTCGCACGCTAAAGGGTCATTTAAGTTCAGTTAATTCTATCGCGATTAGCCCAGATGGAGAAACATTAGTCAGTGGTAGTGCAGATAAAACAATTAAACTCTGGCGAGTGCCGAACTTAAATTCAATGGCACTAAAATAAGCAGTTTTAGAGCACCGAAACCCTTAATATCCCGTATGGTGGGCACTGCCCACCAACTATAATTCAGTATCATTCAACTTAGAATAGTGTCGCGCCATAGCGTATTTTGACCTTTCTTTCCGGGTAAAACTACCCGACTTGAATAGTTTACTGACTCAAGTGTTGAACTGGATTTAAATCAAATGACTATAAATCTAATTTTGAATACCCATCGAATATAAGTAGCCAAACGACAACAACAATCCAATGAATTACAATAGGGGACCAGATTGAGCGAGAGTGCCAGTAGGAAATCGTCAACGTGATTCCTAAAATTAGCGTTGACAACAGAAAACCGGGATTGGTGAAAACTCCGAATGCTTTTTGGTAAACTAAAGCGGCAAATATAGGATGACCGATGACATAAAGAACTATGCTGATAAAAGCCATAGTTAATTGGATATTGACTGGAGTATTACGGGTTGGATTGGGAAGTAGGAGGACGCGAAATAGCAGCTCTTCGGCAAAACAGGGAAAAAAGAAGCGACTAACTAAAATCTTGATCATACCGATAAACGATAAGTGCAAAATTTTAAACTCTAAAAGTCCTGACTGAAATCCTATGGGTAAGCAAGTTAATGCAATTATAAATAACAGGAAAAAGGTAAAGAGCCAACTCTTGAGAGTAGGTACAGTAAGTAGAGCAGAGACGACTTTATCGTAAATTATTTCCCGAAAATTCATCTATATGGTAAATTTTAGGATAAGTTTGTATTTATATAGGGCTTGCTTAATAAGAATGCCACTGAATTAAACCCGCATTTCTCACAAGTTTTGCTATCGTAGTCCTCGGAACCCTTACCTAGATTAGGTTTCAAGCATTTTTTACCGAGCCATAATTCTGACAGAGTGTTGAAAGCCTTATTCTAAGGTCAATCCAGGTTGTATAAGCCTTGGGACAATGGTGATCAGAAATCCAGGTCAATATACCACATAAAAAGAAAAACTCGCTATCCATCCGTGTAGACGGGTAAGGAATTGGAGCGAGATAGGTTAAAACTTCTGTATTTTCGGAATTTCCAAGCAATGACGCACCATATCTTAGTTGTGGAAGATGAGGCAAAACTCGCCAAGTTTATCGAACTGGAACTGCAATATGAAGGATATCAAGTCAGCGTAGCGCCGGATGGGTTCGCGGGTTTAGCGACAGCGCGGGAATCTCAGCCGGATTTGCTGATTCTCGACTGGATGCTACCGGGAGTATCGGGGTTAGAGATTTGTCGCCGTCTGCGGAGTACAGGGGATAAGGTGCCAATTATATTATTAACCGCTAAGGATGAAGTGAGCGATCGCGTGGCGGGGTTGGATGCGGGTGCGGATGACTATGTGGTGAAACCCTTTAGTGTGGAGGAGTTGTTAGCCAGAGTTAGAGCGCATCTGCGACGGAATCAGGAGGAAGACCCAGATACCCTACAATTTGCTGACTTAAGCTTAAACCATTCCACCCGTGAAGTCTATCGGGGCGATCGCTTAATTGAACTGACGGCGAAGGAGTTTGATTTACTCGATTATCTGATCTCCCATCCTCGCCAGGTTCTCACCCGTGACCAAATCCTGGAACGAGTCTGGGGGTACGATTTTATGGGGGATTCTAATATTATCGAGGTCTATGTGCGCTATCTGCGCCTGAAACTAGAAGCCAATGGCGAGAAGCGCTTAGTGCAAACGGTGCGGGGGGTTGGTTATGTGTTGCGCGAATCATCATCAAATTAACCCAGCAAACCCGTAGGGGCTTGGTCTCCAAGCCCTTAGTACAAACAGTTCGGGGAGTCGGTTATGTGTTGCGCGAATCATCATCAAAAGCCAAACCGCAGATGAATCCTCGGATTCAGTTTTTCATCAACTGGCTTCCCTTCTTTCAGGTGTTGTTCCACAATCCGGCGGACATCACTGGGTTGAACCCGATAGTACCAGGTTTCTTCCGGTACAACTCGCACCGTCGGACCACAACTACATTGTCCTTGGCAATCTGTCCCTTTGATCTTAAAGTCTGTATCCTCAGCCGCTTCCTCAAACGCCGCCAAGACATCGGCTGAACCTTCGGCTTGACAGGAACGATGTTGACAAACTAGAACTTGCTTGGGTGTATTATTTTGGGAGTCGGTTGCCACGGATGATTAAGTTGAGTTGTACCTGTTCTTTTTTATTTTATAGCAGTCGCCAGGGTCATTAGGACATCAGATGAATGCCGCTTATTGCGTCAATGCACGTTTAGTGTCCTAACCGTTGTGGCGGTTGCTATACAAGTATAGCCGGGAAATCAATTTCCGGCTGAAAGCTCAAGTAAGCTAATATAGCCGGGAAATCAATTTCCGGCTGAAAGCTCAAGTAAGCTAAAGCTTACTGGGATAGGTAGCTGTAATCAAACTGTATCCAGATTTTTTTAGACAGTTAATGTTTACCATGACCATTACCATCCGGCGGCGGACTAACCGTGGATTGTTGATCGAGCCACTTCGCCAAACTCTGGGATAGTTGTGCTAATGATTCCACTAACTGCGGAGAAATATCGATCGGTAAATTCCCCGAACGAACGTGGAGATCCCGTTGCGGGAAGGGAATTTCCACATCTCGATGGCGGAGAATGACCTCAATCCGAAAATAAAGATCACTCTTAATTTGGAACTGCTTGCGAGGTTCACTAATCCAAACCAACAAATCAAAATCGAGAGAACTATCACCAAATCCCTTAAAAAATACTCTGGGTATGGGCTGAGGTAGAACATCACTATGTTCTTTTGCCGCATCAATCAAAGCCGATCTAACCGTCTTTAGGTTTGAGCCATACGCCACGCCCACAGGTATCTTTAATCGGGATACTGCACTGTGATGCGACCAGTTAATCACCTCCGATTCCAAAAATCTGGAATTAGGAATAATAATCGAAACATCATCCAATGTTTTAATCTCGGTACTGCGAACACTAATATATTCCACCGTTCCCATCAATCCGCCCACATCGACGAAATCGCCAACTTGAATAGGACGTTCAAAAATCAAAACCAAGCCACTAATAAACTCCTTGGCAATTCCCTGCAATCCCAAGCCAATACCCACCCCCAACACACCCGCAAATACCGTGAGGGAACTAATATCTAACCCCCATAACTGGAGTAAGACAAGGCTGCTGATAAAAATAAAGGCATAATTGAAAATAATCGCAATGGTTTCCTGTGCTGCACGACTCAAACCCGTGAACCGTAAAATCCGCGATCGCAAGCCTTGTTTGATCACTCTTGCCATAATAATCAGCCCGACAAATAAGCTGATCAGGATTAATAACTTCAACACCGAATAGGAGTTATCTCCTAAGGGAATAATGTCTGAGGTTAAACTAGCAATTAAAGTATCAGTAAGGATGCGACTTAATTGTCGGGTTTGGCGAAACTGGGTGGTGATATAAATCAGTGCATACACCCAGATAGCACATCGGATGAGTGTCAGGAGAACTTGTCCGGCGAATTTGGGGCTGTTCGCCTGTTTCGTTCCCTCTAGGGGGACTGACTCCGCCGCCTCTTTATCCAACTGAGGTTTCAGCCAATCACACCAAAGCTTACCGAGTAGCCAACTCAATGCGATCGCCAGTAATACGCAACCCATTGAGAGCAGGATGGCTTGAATCAAATAGATTGGTGTGCGCTCATATTGTGCCTTTTGAATAACCGTTTGCAGTTTTTTTTGCCAAAATTTAGCCTGTTCTTGAGGACTTCTTCCTTCTGGTGTATCGTCTGATGTTACAGAAACCAAATGCTGTCCATCAATCTCAATTACGGGTATTTTATCTTTAGAAGTGAGTTCAACACTTATAGGACTTTCCGCCGTTTCCACCAGTTCTTGGAGAACTTGATTCACATACTCAGCTCGTTCTTGGGCGCTGTATTGTTCAGATGGAGTCACTTCAAAAATCTTGCGCCCATCCAGCATAATCGGTGCTGTAGAATTAGTTTGATTGGAATTAGTTTGATTGAAAGTATTTTGAGCTAAACTGGGCAAAACGGCGAGTAAACAACCAACCATAAATGCCACAACTAGCGTCCGGACAATCCGCACCCGGACAAAAGAAACGAACTTCATATTAATGTTAACCTTTCATCGATAGAGTGCTTTGAGTTTCTTCCCTAGATGGTGGTGATAGTGCGGCGGCTTGCTGTTCCGCCTGTCGTTTGGGTTGCAGGTAGAGATTCTCTAACAAAACAGACGCCCCGGCTATCCAAGGAGGAACAATTAACGCCCCAATAATTCCCAACACCTGTGCGCCACCAACCACCGCCAACAATTGATACAAGGGATGAACTCTCACCGAAGAACCGACTAAAAGGGGATCAAGCACATAAGTTTCCACATTTTGAATAATCACAAACAGGAGAAATACCCATAAAAACGTCCACCCTCCTTGGGCAATTGCCACAATCAACGCCGGAATAGCCCCCAACACGGGACCAAAAAAAGGAATCAGATTGGTTCCCCCAGCAATCACACCTAAACCTAAAGCAAATTCAGTAATCCCCAAAACTTTTAAACCAATGGTAATCGCAATTCCTAAAATCCCCGAAACTAACACTCGTCCCTGGATATAATTGCCCATGCGCCGACTCACTGGCTGTACCTGCGCCGCCAAGCGATCATCCCAGGGTTTGGGGAATAAACTCACAATCCCTTTAATTAAGCGTTCCGCACCGGATAGCATATAGCCCGATAAAAATAACGCCAGAATCACACTGAGAATACCACCCAGAAACCCCCGCGTTACCCCATACGATCGGACAACGAGTTGTTGACTGGAACGAATTGCCCAATTGGTGAGGGTTTGGGTATCAAAAATTTGACTAATGATGGGTTCGCTAATACCCAGGCGCACTGCCAAACGGTCAATTAAGGATTCTAACACTTCTAGATAGTCAGGAAGTCGGCGAAACAGGCGCTGGATTTGCTGTACCACGGTTGGTCCAATTAACACCCCGACTCCAACTAAAATGGTCAGTAAGCCTAAATAGACCAGGAGAACAGCTAACCAGCGAGGAATTCCCAACTGTTGGGCGCTATTGATGATCGGGGCTAAGGTGGCGGCAAGAACTACCGAAATCATCAGGATCACCAACAGACTACTGAGTTGCCACAGCAGCAGCAGCAGCAAAACGGTGGCAGTAATGAGCAGGATATTTTGAATGGAAATCGCAATCCGCCGTTCAGACATGGCAACGGTTCAGCTTAAAAGACTGTTGACAAACACTAAATATGATAATGTTAAAGCTGATTCATCGTGGCTACATCCTCTATCGGGTAGGGAATTTAACCCCTGGCTGTAAATTTCCCTGCTTTTACATAGCATTAAAATCAAGTTCAAAGTGCCATAGCTGGCTCATGCTGATTCATTCCACAACGTTATCTCTAAATCTAGCTTGTAGGTTGGGTTGACGAAAGGATGTTCATTTCCCCAACTTTTGACGCAAACGACTCACCAAAATATCCACTTCCGGTAACTTCAACCGAGCAACCAAAACCGCAAAAATCCCCAACGCCACCGACATTGCCAAACTCAGTTGTAAGACTTGCAGCAATAAATTCTCACTCCCCACAACCTTTTGCCAACCCCAACTCACTCCCCAACTGCCCAATCCCGCCACAACACTACTCCCCGCCAACCCCACCAGCGCTATCCCCCATTCCCCTAACGGTAAACCATGTAGCCGCCGATTTAACACCCACAACAGCCAACTCATCGAAATAATATTGACGCCAATCGTGGCAAAAACTAAACCCGGTGTGGCAAAGGCATTCACCAACAAATAATCCAGCAGGGCATTAATAAAGATATTGGCAATACTAATCCGAAATGGCGTCTCCCCATCCCCCAACGCATAAAATACCCGCACTAAAACATCTCGTGCTAAATAAAAGAACATCCCCAACCCATACGCCATCAATACCGGGGCGACAATCTGAGAAGCCTCTGCACCAAAGGCATAGCGTTCATAAATTACCCGGACAATCGGCACGGATAGGGAGATAAAAATCGCCGTCAGGGGTAACATCGTCAACGCCGTCAACAGTAATCCCTGACGAATCCGCACTTTCAACTCCACCCAATTCTCCGGTGCCGCTAACCGAGAAAACACAGGCAGCATCGGCACTAATATCATATTCGAGATAATTCCCAACGGCGTCAGCACAATAAAATTGGAATAGCGCATCGCCGCCGCCGCATTCGGGATAAAGGAGGCGAAAAACAGATCTGTATAAACATTGATATGTAACATCCCAGAGGATAGCGTTGCTGGTGCCATCACCCGCATCACCTCCCTCACCCCTGGAAGCTTCCAATTAAACCGCAACCGTAACCGCCCCATACCCGATCGCGACTGGGCAATCAGTTGCATCACCCACTGCCAAATCGCCCCGGCTAGAGTACCTACAGCTAACACAATACTACCCAAGCGGATATACTCTGGGGTATTCACTTGTCCGCCCGAGTAGACTGTCAATATCCCCAACCCCGCAATCACCGCCAAGCTAGAAAATAACGGGCTAACACTAGGTAACCAATATTGATCTGAAGCATTCAGCGTCCCGAAACCAATGCCAATCAACCCCGCCAGAAGCGCCAACGGTGCCATAATTTGCAACTGTTGAACTGCCAGCGATCGCGCGGGTTCCTCCAATCCAGGGGCGAGGATATCGATAAACGTAGGCGCAAATAGAATTAGGATAATCGTCACCAGCAATAATATCCCACTCACCAACGTCGTCACCGTTTCCACCAGGGGGGCGGCTTCTGACTTATCCCGTTTTGCCAGAACACTCACCAAGGCGCTATGAAACGGACCATTTATCCCACCCAGTAAGATCAGCAGAAAGCCTGGAATCACGTAGGCATAGGCATAAGCATTCACCACCGGACCCACACCAAACGCCGCCGCGATCGCTTGTTCACGGACTAAGCCAAAAATTTTACTAATCAGGGTGGCAATTGCCACAATCGAGGCAATTCCAGCAAGGGAACGAGACGGTTTAGGCTTGTCAGACACGAAAGGTTACTATTTTTAGTGACTTATCCTATTTAATCCTGAATCGGGTCACACGCTTCAGGTAAATCTCACTAATTATCTCCCAACACTTGCACCTCTGGAGTTACAGTAATCTAATCTGCCCGCACAGACGCTTCCCCACCTTAACTCCAATCTTTCACCAATCAAGGCTCAGCCAATTGTATGTAAGGTGTTACATAAGGTAATCGTTTTCTTGAATAACACTGACAGCAGCAATGACACCAGTTATCCCCGCCCATGAACTAACACTGGCGCAGGTTGAAAACCAATTCAATCTTCGGCAAGTTCTAGACGATTCCACTTTCTTCCCTGAAGCGCAGGACAATTTATCAGAACTCAACGATTTAGAAAAGCAAACCTTAGATCGGGTCAAAACAGAGTTCCTCTATCTCAACAAATATCCGATGTTAGAAGATTTGGTAAAAATGGTGGTACTTTCGCCCCTACTATCACTGGCAGGATTTTACCGTCCTCCGCTACATCCAGTCTTGGAAAAACGGGTAGATGTAGCGATAGAGAGTAGAGAAAGAACGGTTTGGGGGCGAATTGATATCCTGCTGTTACAGCAACAAACATGGGTTGCAGTTGTTGAGTCAAAACAAGCCGGATTTGCTCTAAAAGATGCAACAGCGCAAACCCTATTTTACATGATGGCAAATCCAAATACTGAGCAACCCACTTTTGGATTAGTCACGAATGGTAGTCATTTTATGTTCATTAAAGTATTGTTCGGTGAAATACCCCAATATACCTTTTCCACAGAGTTCTCTCTATATCGACCAGAGAATGAGTTATATCCTGTCCTTCAGATTTTACAGAGGTTAGCGGCGTTGGCGACAAGATAGCGATCGCGGATTTTTGTATTTGTTATTTGTTATGACTAACATTTTGCACCTGTCGCTGTCTTACCGCCTTGGGTTCAAACCCAAGGAACCCAATCTCAAGTTGTCTAAAGACAAATAAATTCAGTGGTGGTGACAATAGGCAATAGAGAATCGTTGTAGTGTGAGCGTCTCGCTCGCTATTTTGTTGAGTTTTGAACCGATAAATGCTTAGGCTAAAGCCCTGACTACAAACCCTAGAAAAAACACCTGATCAACCATGTAGGGGCGACCCGCTTGCACTAATGAACAACTGTAGTCCACTCAATTTACTCGGGTCGCCCTTTCCCATCATTTGATGTCGCGACTTCGTATTAATCTTCTGATGTTCCATCAGTCGATTGACGTTCTAGAATCAAATCCATTGCCATTTCAATAATTTCTTCTCGGTTAACCATGGCATCGATTTCTTCAGCTTCATAGGTTCCCTCGAATGCTTCTAGGGCTGCATTTCTCAGGGCTGACTCATAAGCATCCTGTAAAGTTTCCCGTAATTCGTCTTCGGTTAAATAAGTCCCTTTAGCTTTATGGCGTCGATTCGTTCGTTGAATTTGCTTAACTGAATTGAATATAGAAACCTGCCAGGATTTAGTGGTGCGATTTTCAGCCACTTTTTTAATTAGATGCAATAATAGAATGATGCCATAGCTAAATATTTTATTGAGTTTATCGGATTTGCTCATCTCCTCTAATTCTTCAACAAGTTCCAAGGCTTCCGGAATTTTGCCTTGCTGGATAAATTCCTTTAAGGTTATGAGTTCTTCCATTCGCTTTTATTCCTCCGCTTCTCGATTTCGGTAATAGGTAATAATAAGGTGTCTTCAATTTCTTGGCGCACTTCAGGAGATACTTCACTGTTATTCAGACAATTGACCAATAATAAGTTTCCATCTCGGTACTTTTGCAGCAAATTTATCTGTTCTTTGCTAAACTGCCACTCTTGACTGATACTACTATTACTAATTAGTAAATTTCTTAAATTATCTGTCCAAGCTTGACCATGGTCTATTAACCACTCTCGTTGATTATAGGTTGGTAATTGAGTGTTAAATTCTTGGATTAATTTTGCTTTTTCAATTCCTTTTATTCTGGCATCATATAGTAGATTTTCAATTATTTCTCGCTGGATATACAAGACTTGTTCATGATCTAAATTTGGATTTAATAAATAAATTGCATCACGAATTTTGTCTGAGTAAAAATTCTCGATAAACTTTAAATTAACTTCTAGAGATTGCTCGATCACTTCATCAACATCAAGGGCAGGATCGAGAGACAGGTTAAAAAGTTTATCAAAATCTGGGTTTAGGGTACGAGTCAGGTCAAAAGCTTGAGCCACGTCAGACATACCTGTGGGACTAAAGTCGATATTCTCGTAAAGTAGATATTCTAAGTATTGAGAACGCAACGCTGTTGCTTTAGCGAAAGAAGGCGTTGAACAGCCTATTTGTTTTTCCCTCAATATAAATTGCTGCAACTTATCATCTGATGCCACAACTGCATCAATTTTTTGCTTCATTAACTGTAGCAATTTATCGGCATTGTTTAGCTTATTTGACACCAGCATAAACACCTCATGCCAACGCTTTTCAGTAATGTGATTTACCAAATTACTTAAAGCCGCTGATTCAGAATCTTCCACAATTGCTTGTGCGGTAAAATACTCTTGAAAGCTCAAATGCGAGAACGAGTAAACTCCTCGTGAGCGCTCTATCAATAACCCATGCTGTGCTTCAATTGATTTCAAGACTCTATCACTATCCTGTTTCGAGAATTGAGTCCCATTTTTTTTGGGGGGTAAATTCAATAGATAGTTGGCAATAATTTGTTGGATTTTATCTTGTTCAAAGAAGTAATCACCACGCGCAAACGTAATAAATGCTACATGATTCAACAATTTTCTCTTTTCTAATAAAGATAAATGTCTAGATAACTGATCCCGTTTAATCCATCGGCACTCATCCCATTTTTGCAGGAGAATACTCAATGCTTGTTCATATAACCTAGAGTGTTTTGAGGGAAAATCATCATTGGATTGGAACACCAAACAAGCCAGATTTAGTAATATAGGTGTGCGTGCTAGTTCTTGAATGTGCTTATTTTTCGGCAAGTAAAAAGCATCAATAAATTTATTGGCTTTATTTTGTCCATCCTTATGATGATTTCTAGTCGCGGCTACAAACCAATTTTTAGCAAAAGCTTCAACTTGTTCAAAACTAAAATCGGCAACCTCAACATTAGTGAATCCTTCACGCAAAAACCTATATTTACGGGCGGCAATGCGACAAGTAATTATAAACATATTCTTGAAATACTTCTCAACAAATCTGCGAATATACTTAATAACTTCATCATCGTCTTCTTCCAATACTTCATCCAAGCCATCCAACAAAATCAATGCTTTCCCCTGAGTAAGTATCGTTTCAACGACCGATTTATCTGTAATCCCACAACTGACAAATTCTTCATTAATATAATCTTGTAAGGGTACCATCCTTTGCGTCCCCAAAGTTTTGGCATCCTCAGCAAAATTTT
Organism: Coleofasciculus sp. E1-EBD-02; assembly: GCF_040218245.1. Classification (NCBI taxonomy): domain Bacteria; kingdom Bacillati; phylum Cyanobacteriota; class Cyanophyceae; order Coleofasciculales; family Coleofasciculaceae; genus Coleofasciculus; species Coleofasciculus sp. E1-EBD-02. The sequence continues at coordinate 19,631 of NZ_JAVJQN010000250.1, forward strand.
TCAGTCGGATAAATATCGGGACTCGGTTCGGTTGAAATTCACCTAAGTTGCACTTAATCGCTACCCACTGCAAAAACGTGGTTTTCCCTGACCCAGGTTTACCGAGTACCATCAGCTTGTTGTAACGCGACACAGCATCCAAACCTGGGACACTCTTCTGACGTACTCTACCCAATCCCAGTCGGTCAAAGTTATCGGATTGTGGGTTAAAGTTTCGCGCCAAGTCAGAAGAATCTAACCATTGCTGGCTAGTTATCTCCTCTAATATATTGACATCGGTGTAGATATCTGAAATGGCAATAGGCTGGGAAATATCCAGCATCGGCATTGTGCCACACTGGTTTTGGATTTTGTCATGGCGCTGCTGACGTACTTGTTGGACTAAGGTATCGATATCAATACTATTATTCTGGTTATTACCTAGAGATTTTAGTTCGGTTTCGCGATCGCGGATTCTTTGTTCTATTTCTTCAATATCATCATTTAAGCCAAGTTTACGACGTGGATTAGTTTCACAACGTCGCGCATCCTCTAACTGCTTGAGTAACTTGTAATCCTCATTGAGTTGTTCTTTGAGGTACTGACACCACTCCACAACTTACCTCCTCCTTAACTTTGCCAGCAATTGATCCCAAGCTGATTTGATATTGAACCCACTTCCGAGTTCTAACTCCCCTTCGTAGTCAATCAGAAACGGAATAATCGGGAGTGTTACCTTGAGTTTATGTTTAGCGTCTAACTCAGGTGCTTTAATAATTTCAGCTACAGCCGCTTGACTAGCAGGTAAAGCCGGAATGCGTTCCTCTAATACTACTAACATTTGCTGCATCTGCAATTCTGATACCTGGTTGGCTTCCACCGCATTGAGTAAGGTTTGAGTGATGGCTAATTGATTCTGGTTTAGCTGCTGTGCGATCGCGGCGATTACAACTTGCTCAGTAGCATCATAGCAGTTCAGCAGGTCTTTACGCATCTGAGATAAGTCGCCGTAAATCTCAACCTGACTTCTCAACAGGAGATTTAACTTCGCATCCATCTGCTGCAACTGACTTCCCACCGCCTGCATCTTAGCGGAAGGTTTACTCGCTAATTCCTGTCGTAGTTTGGTATACTTAACCTTATTCTGCTGAACCGATTGCTCCAAATCCTGAATATCCCGACGATATCCAGCTTTAACGCGAGGATTTGTCTCGTAGCGCAAGCAATCCTCGAATTCCTTGAGGAGTTCCTGATCTTTAGCAATGTTATCTGCTAAGTCGTTTAGTCTCTGGTTAAAACCGGGAGATGTCACGGGACAGCCTTTAGATAGGGTGAGAAGTCTTTAATGCTAATTTAGCATTGCTTTGAGGCTTTCACCCTTGTGATACCTTACCTTTATTCGCGATCGCACGTTCTCTTACTTACCTTGAGGTTGGCGAAACGTATAGATATCCTGGATTACCCGTACCCAACCGGATACCAACGACGCTAGGATGCGATCGCCTTTTTCCTTCGTTGCGGGTGTGGGATCACCCAATGTTCCACTCTGACTCAATTCTCGCGTCAACCAAGCAAAGGGTAACTTTCCCTCCATACTCAATAAACTATCTTCCGGTAACCCTTGAGGATATTCAGCCACCGCCCGTTCCATTTTCACCTGTTCTGGTAACAGGGATAACATCAAACTTGTTTCCGCATCCCCCGCATGAATTCCCAACTCCAACTCCTTGGCTGAAATTAACTCCTTTGCCACATTAGGAACCCGCCACGTAAACAGCGGAAACACCAGAAAATCCCCATACTTTTGATGAATATCCCGCGCCGCAATTTCCATCACCTGGGGTTGTCCGCCATGGGAATTCATCAGCACTAACTTCCGAAATCCCGCCCGATAAATACTATCCGCCACCTCCATTAACACCGCCAGCAAGGTTTGGGCGCTGAGAGTAATCGTACCGGGAAAATGCCAATGTTCATTCGATTTCCCGTAAAATAAATTCGGCAACGCATAAGCCGGGATATCCGGTTCCAGTTGGGCTAGGGCTTTACCCAGAACCCCGACACCAATCGCCGAATCCACAACTAAGGGCAAATGATGACCATGTTGTTCAATTGCGCCAACAGGTTGAATAATCACTACATTTTCCTTATCCGGCATTGTTTGGATATCTTTCCAGGTAAGATAAGGAAAGAAGCGTTCTGGGGGAATAAAACTGTGCATTTTAGTATTTGGCTTCTAAATTAGTCCAATTAAACTATAAGGCAGATAGCATAAGAAAAGGAATAAGGTTGTAATAAACAAGGGAATGCTCCCCGTTTCAACGAAAATAATATAATCCCAATCCATAGATAAATTTATTTGTAGGGGCAGGTTTAGGGACAATTGTAGGGGCGGGTTTAGGGATAATTGTAGGGGCGGGTTTAGGGATAATTGTAGGGGCGGGTTTAGGGACTAAATTCACCTATTCACCGATAACGGAACAACAAAACCCGCCTTTATATAGGTAGAAGTAGCCAATGTTTTAATGGGGAGGATTGTAGGGGCGCACAGACGTGCGCCCGATTTAATCGTAAAATCTATGCCACAATTTTAGCTGTGTCAGTCCAGTAGTAGATGTTCGATTATTGAAATTGATAAAAAATTTTCTTATCTCTCCTCCCATCCTCGCATCTTACCCGGATTCATCAACCCATACGGATCAACCAATTCCTTAAACTTTAGCTGTTCAACATCAATCGTCTTACGTCCCCCATCTTCTAGAATATAAGTATGAGGATTGGCAATAAACGCCCCCTGTTCTTCGTGATAGCGAATAATCTCATTTAACCGTTCCTCTGTGGTATAGCGAACCAGTTGCAATCCGGCTGGAATCGCTTGACCATTCACCCGCAGAAACTCTAAATGCATCATCACTTCATCGCCAAAATGATCATACAATTGCTTCACCCGTTCCAACGTAAAAAAGAAGGTTTGCAAATACGTCAGTGTCGGGTCAAGACTACGGGCGTGTAATGTCGTATGATTCCAGGTAAACTCGGCTAAACTGATGCCTTTACTCCCCTCTTGGGCAGATTTTTGATAAGTAATTTCCCCGCCATACTCCCGCACTAATTCCTGAAACGCTTCTAAACAAGACTCCGCTACCGTTAATAAGGCACAGTGTTTTCCATCGGGTAGATATGGCTTCAATCCACTAAAATAGGTTGGGATGGGATGAGCATGAATACTAATCAACTTTTTCACCAACCCATCCGCATCACCCAAAGCCTGACCAAACTGGGCAGCCGTGATAAAGTTATCGAAAATAACAATAACTTCTACCCAGGCATAAGCCGGGGCGAGGGGAACCTCTAACTCAGTAATAATCCCATTCGTGCCATAGGCGTGATTCACCTTCTGCACATCATCTCCCCGTAACTCAATCACACGGGGTTCGTCCTCCAGTGTAACCACACGCACCGCCAAAAGATTGCCGCGATCGCGCAATTGCCCATAATTAATTGACCCAATTCCCCCACTTCCGCCCCCAATAAAGCCACCAATCGTGGCGCTGCGGTACGTTGAAGGAACCATCCGCCATTCCCAGCCAATTTTCCGCGCTTGTTTATCAAACGCCGCTAACTTCACCCCCGGTTCCACACAAGTCTTACCCCGTTTAATCCAGCGAATCCCATTCATCCGGGTGGTATCCAAAATCACTCCACCGTGCAGCGGAATACATTGCCCATAATTCCCCGTTCCCGCACCTCGAATCGTCAGGGGAACTTTGTGCTTGACACAGATTCGCGCCACCTGTAGAACATCCGCTTCAGTCTGAGGGCGTACTACCAGATTCCCTCGCTTATCCTCTAGCAGGGGTTGCAGAACCGGACTGAAATGGTAATAGTCCAGAGATAACTTAGCCACCTGAGTCGGTTCAGTAATCGTTTCTATCCCCGCGAATTCTGAGGCTAAGGCATTCCAGTCAAAGGATTGGGCAGGAGTTGAGGTCATTGCTGGTTAAGGATGGGAACAATAACAACGATTGATGAACTGCCGCGTTTGGCTTCACGTTAACTTTCTATCTTACTGCATATCCAAACGTGTAATAGTTCTAACTCTGTGGGGAAGTTCAACGGGGAGGAGTTGCGCGAATCTAGAACTAGAAGCGATTGATACGCTTTTTAACCAATTCATTTTCATAGCACTAACCCAAGTGCTAGAAAAAACTCAATTTGCAACGAAAGAGGAGAACTCACTATGAAAACCTTTAACAAACTAACTCTCGGCGTTTTAACATCCACCTTCTTTATGGGCGCTTTGATGGGCATTAGTTCAGAATCCCGCGCTCAAACCTCAGCAAATGCCTATTCCGAACCTGACAGTGATATTGTCATGGTTTACGACTCAGACTATATTAGAGCGCTGAATCGAGCCAAAAACCTAGCTCGCATGGCAGCCGAAGAAGCCAACGGCGGTTTAGACGATTATCGGGCGGCATCCTATATGCATGGACCTGCCATAGAAGTTCCGTTTGTCGATAATGGGCAAAGTTGGACATTCGCCTTTTATGGAACTGAACCCGCCTCAGACGTTCCCGCCTATAAAAGCATCGTCACCGTCGGTAAAAATGGCGAAATGGTAAGGATGGAATACAACGAAGCCATCTGAACAACTTAAGTGGGGAGGGCGGGTTTTGTTGAGAGGTTATCGGTGAGGAGGGCGGGTTTTGTTGAGAGGTTATCGGTGAATAGCTGAATTTAGTCCCTAAACCCGCCCCTACAATTGTCCCTAAACCCGCCCCTACAATTGTCCCTAAACCCGCCCCTACAATTGTCCCTAAACCCGCCCCTACAATTGGGGCTAAACCCGCCCCTACAAATGCGTAACTGTTGTTACATTATGTCCTTCTGCCTTCTGCCTTATTGGACTAGTGCAAGAAGGCAGAAATAACTGAACAGCTAATATCTCCCCCAGCTTCCCCAGCTTCCCCAGCTCCCCCAGCTCCTCCACACCTACAAAGCTGCTCACATATTTCCACCGCGCTGCACTAGGACTTCTGATAAGCGCGAATCATTGCCTGAGTCCCCTGTTCCCCTCCTTTACCACTATCAAACTCTTGAACCATCTTAAACAAACGGTCAGCGAGTTCCACTCCTGGCAATTCCTGAGGCGATGAATTTAAGGTTTCCTGCACCAATCTTAAATCCTTAAGGATATGCTTAATCATAAAACCCGGTTGGAAATCCGATGCGGCAATTTTCGGTCCTAAATTCGACAGCGCCCAAGAACCAGCCGCCCCCGTACTGCAAACCTCTACAATTAAGTTCGGGTCAATATCCTGCTGCTGTGCCAACTGCATCGCTTCACACAACGCCACCGCATGAACCGCCGCCAAAACCTGGTTACACAGTTTAACCGCTTGACCACTCCCCATCGGTCCACACAGGCGAATGGTTTTACCCAAAACCTCCAACAACGGTTTGCTTTCCTCAAAATCTTTTGCCTCTCCGCCCACCATAATCGTCAGCGTGCCATTTTTTGCACCAATATCACCCCCAGAAATGGGCGCATCCAAAAAGCGCAAGTTATGCTGTTGCAGTTGCGCCCCTATTTCACGCGCCGCCTCTGGACCAATCGTACTGGTATCAATCACCAGCGTACCTGGACGCGCTGATTCGGCAACCCCTCCCGTTCCCAGCAGAACCTCTTTAACATCAGGCACATCACTGACACAGGAAAAGACGATATCAGCCGATGCGACAGCCTCACGAATCGAAGACACCACCGTTACCCCAGCCTGAGCCGCTATCTCCACACCCGGACGATTAGGGGTTCGATTCCACCCCTTAACCGCGTAACCCGATGGCGCCAAATTTGCTGCCATAGGTCCGCCCATGACGCCAAGTCCGATAAAGGCAATCTGTTGATTCATATCTGTTGACTCCATTGTTGGTGCTTCTGATAAGTTGCTAGAGGTGTCATGCCTTTGTCATACTAGAATCTCTTGGAAGAAAATCGGGGAGTCTCAGTCTCACGCCAATCATCGAGTTGGTTTGCCAGAAAAGCGACAGTAAATAAGCAGTACGGGATAAACCGACGGAATAGAAAATAACTTATAAAAATAACCAGAATACTTTAGAAATACTATGGTAAATCCCAGCGAGATTCAAGAGTCCACTCGTCCCCAGCAGCAACTCGCGCATCAGCAGGTTGGGAAAATGGCGTTCGCCTTATCCATCGGCATTGGGCTGATTTATCTGGCATTTCTCAAACCGGGGATTTGGGGCTTTGATGGCAATGACATGCTGCATGTTTCCCAGTCATTAGTTACCGAATTTGATTTTAGCGTGCCACCCGGTTCCGGAGCCTTGGGTCGCGATGGGCAATATTACTCAATTCGATATCCCTTATTACCGATTATTGCCACACCCTTTGTTGCCGTGGGACTGGTGTTGGGTCACTGGTTCAATATACCGACGAACTATTCATCGGCGGTTTGTGCGTTGGTTGTATCAGTAATATTAACCGCTTTAACCACATCGCTGGTGGCTTTGTTGGCATTGCGCTTGGGTAGCAGTCGCACAGGTGCGTACTTAGCCGCCTTATGTTTTGCCTTGGGTACGACAGCCTTGGTCTATTCGCGAGAGTTCTTTGCTGAACCCCTCCTCTCTTTTATAACTGCGTCTAGCCTCTATCTCGCCCTGGGAAAAACCAGTCGTGAACATGCGGGTGCGAGTATTCTTTCTGGTTTAGCCTTGACTGCTAAACCTGCGGGTATTGTCATTGGACCGGTGTTGTCCGCCTATCTCCTACTCAAGCGGTATCCCCTGCGGAATGCTCTGGGTCCCCTACTGGGTACAATTATGGGGTTCATGCTGTTTATGGCGTATAACTACCTGCGGTTTGGTGGTTTACTATCCAGTGGACAAAATGCCTCGAAATTTACCCTGGATGGAATGCTAGAACGATTCATCGGTTTGATCTTGAGTCCCGGCGCAGGAGGGGGGTTAATCTGGTACTGTCCGCCAACGATTCTGGCAATTATTGGATTCCGCAACGCGCTCAAATCTAAACCCCTAGAAGCCTTAGCCATTGGGGGTATATTCGGTGGGTATTGGCTACTCCATTCCTTGTGGGAATTTGGCGGCTGGAGTTGGGGACCTCGATTTTTAGTTCCCGCACTTCCAGGATTGATGGCGCTAGTCGCACTGATTGGGAAAAGGTGGTGGAAGTGGTTAATTGGTTTGACGGTACTGGGGTTCCTTGCCAATGCCCCGACCCTGGTATCGTATTTTCAACGCTACTATGCCGAAGCCCTTGATGGAGGATATATCAATCGAGCCAGAGCCTTATGGGATTCGCCCAGCTATGCTCCTCTATTTAATGCTTGGGGTGCAGCCTATCGCCAGGTTAGCAGTGCCTTAAGTACAAATATTCGAGATGTCCTAGGGCAAGTTGGAGAACCACCGCCCGGAGACCAAATGACTAGCGCTCAATTGTTACATATTGTGGCGGTGTGGTGGTGGGTATTGCCTGCTGTTGGTATCCCGATTTGGGTGGGTGGACTTTTAGCCGCCCTGTTGATTGGAGCAGGGGTTTGGGTGTTGCGTTGGGGCTGGTTACAAGCTAGAGCCAAAGCATAAACGGAATAGTGAAACAAGGCAGAGGAGAGGAGCAGGGGAGCAGAGGGACAGAAGGTTTCAAGGAAAATAGCAATAATTTAAGGGAGAAGTAAATAAATTAGATAAACATGATATTAGTTATTAAGGAATTCATAATTGTCTTAATCTTATAGCCATTCCAACTCATTCAGGAAACTCAAGGCTAATTCCTGAGCCTACAAAAAACACTCGTACCTCTTGATTACTGTTCCCTGTTCCCTATTCCCTTTGTCTACCTTGGGGAGTTCCCCTCTCAAATGGAATGGTTATATGACTCAAAAGTCTTGGCGATAAGTGCAATGAAACTAATCATCCAAATCCCTTGTTACAACGAAGAAGCAACCCTGGGACTAACACTGTCCGAACTTCCCCGGCAAGTGCCTGGAGTCGATACGGTAGAGTGGCTAATTATTAATGATGGCAGTCTCGACCGGACAGTTGAAGTTGCCAAAGCCTGTGGCGTTGACCACATTGTTAGCTTTGATCATAATCAGGGTTTAGCCAAGGGGTTTATGGCAGGGATAGAAGCCTGTTTAAAGGCAGGAGCCGATATTATCGTGAATACGGATGCCGATAATCAGTATTGTGCGGCAGATATCCCTAAGCTAATTGAACCTATCTTACAAGGTCAGGCAGAAATTGTCATAGGTGCTAGACCCATCCAGCAAATTAAGCATTTTTCTCCCGCCAAAAAGTTTTTGCAAAAATTAGGAAGCTGGGTAGTACGAATCGCGAGTAAAACCAATATCCCTGACGCTCCCAGTGGCTTCCGCGCCATCAGTCGGAATGCGGCGCTGCAACTGAATGTGTTTAGCCAATATACGTATACCCTAGAAATGATTATTCAGGCGGGGCAAAAAAACATCGCCATTGCTTCGGTGCCAATTAGAACCAATGATTTCCTGCGCCCGTCCCGTTTAGTTAAAAGTATTCCCGCTTATATCCAGCGCTCCATTCTTACGATTGTCCGCATTTTCATGACCTATCAACCGCTCCAGTTCTTCATTGTTCTGGGGACGCTTCCTTTCGGCTTGGGGTTGATTCTATGCGTGCGTTGGTTGGTGGTATTTGATCCGGATAGAAGTCGTGCGCCTAGCTTAATTGTAGCCGCTATTTTAATTCTGATTGGCTTTCAACTGTGGATGTTTGGATTAATTGCTGACTTGATGGCGGTGAATCGTAAGCTGCTAGAAGATATTCAACTGCGGCGGCGACGTGCTGATATTGAAGATTACCGGAAAAATAAAGTATGAATCATCAACCAAGACAGAGGAAAAGGCTTTTACGCAGATATTGCAGCACTGATAATAAATCCCAAGTTACCGTGAGGTGGGCAAGAGCAATCAACGATAATATAAATGTTTCCAAGTTTATCATTCTTGCCCACCCTACATAAAATTGCCTTATTGAGACAGGTGCAAGATATGAGTTTGAGGAAACTGAACAGATGACGAAAGACGTAGCTTGTTTCTCGAAAAGCGAGTATAACAAACGAATGACAAATGACAAATGACAAATGACAAATGACAAATGACAAATGACAAATGACAAATGACAAATGACAAATGACAAATGACAAATGACAAATGACAAATGACAAATGACAAATGACAAATGACAAATGACAAAT
>NZ_JAVJQN010000020.1:0-16578 GCF_040218245.1 Coleofasciculus sp. E1-EBD-02
GGTGTCTAGAGATTCCTAGACCTACATTTAAGCCAAGCTAGAGAAATGCTTGGAAGTGATTATCCCCTACCAACTCATGCCCTATTCATGACTTCCTGGCAGGTTATCTCTGCCAATCCCTAACCTCAACGAAGTAGGTTATGGTCCATGAATGGCAATGCTCTATCCCATCAAACCATACCACCCGCCGCTTGAAAGCGAGCTCTTGCTCTCTTTAAAGCTTGCGTGGCTTGGATTTTTTCTTGCCGATTGTCACTGGTTTCGACTTGGTTGAGACGTTCTTGGGCTTGAGAGAAAGCTTCTCGTGCGGCTTCCTTATCAATCGTCTCTCCCTGTTCCGCCCCATTAACCAGAATGGTTACTTCATCATTTTCAACTTCGGCAAATCCGCCCATCAGGGCAATGGGTATCCAGTCTTTCCCTGGACGAACTCGCATCACACCAATATCCAGGGCTGACAACAGGGGGGCGTGACCCGTCAAGATGCCCAGTTGACCCGTCGTACTGGGCAAAATTACTTCTTCAGCATCAGAATCCCAGACAATCTTGTCGGGAGAAACAACTCGAACAGTTAAGCTCATAATCTGTTAGTGGTCTTTGGTCATACTCAAGGGAGCGCTAATCAAGCTATCTTATTAGTCATTAGTCATTCACTGAGAAAAGCGTCATGACTAATGACTCAGCACTCAGAAGGGATTACCCTTTCATTTTCTCCGCTTTTGCGATCACTTGATCAATATCACCGACCAGGTAGAATGCCTGTTCGGGCAGGTCGTCCAATTCTCCATTCAGAATCATTTGGAATCCCTTGATGGTTTTGTCAAGAGAAACGTACTGACCGGGTAAACCTGTAAATACTTCCGCCACAAAGAAGGGCTGAGATAAGAAGCGCTCAATCTTCCGCGCCCGTGCCACCGTCAAACGGTCATCTTCCGACAATTCATCTAAACCCAGAATCGCAATAATATCCTGGAGTTCCTTATAGCGCTGTAGGGTTGACTGGACAGCACGCGCCGTTTGGTAATGCTCTTCACCTACAATATTGGGTTGAAGCATCGTTGACGTTGAATCAAGGGGGTCTACAGCGGGGTAGATTCCTTTGGATGCTAAAGCACGAGATAATACCGTCGTCGCATCAAGGTGAGCGAAGGTAGTTGCTGGTGCGGGGTCGGTTAAGTCGTCGGCTGGGACATAGACCGCTTGAATCGAGGTAATTGATCCTTCTTTGGTTGAGGTAATCCGCTCTTGCAGTTCACCCATTTCTGTAGCCAATGTGGGCTGATATCCCACAGCCGAAGGCATCCGACCGAGGAGTGCAGATACTTCTGAACCCGCTTGCACAAACCGGAAGATGTTGTCGATGAACAGTAGCACGTCCTGCTTGTTGACATCACGGAAATGTTCCGCCATCGTCAGCGCCGCCAGACCGACACGCATCCGGGCACCGGGGGGTTCGTTCATCTGACCGTAGACCAGCGCTACTTTAGACTGGCTGAGATCTTCTTCGTTAATAACCTTTGACTCTTTAAATTCGTTGTAAAGGTCATTTCCTTCACGGGTGCGTTCGCCCACACCACCAAATACCGACACACCACCGTGAGCTTTAGCAATGTTGTTGATCAGTTCTTGAATGATAACGGTTTTACCAACACCCGCTCCACCAAACAACCCAACTTTACCTCCGCGACGGTAGGGCGCCAGCAAGTCTACAACCTTAATCCCCGTTTCAAAAATCGACGGTTTGGTTTCCAGTTCGGTGAATTTAGGAGCCGAACGGTGAATGGGCGATCGCTCTTCGGTATTGACCGGACCCAATTCATCGACAGGCTCACCTAACACGTTGAAAATTCGTCCCAGGGTAGCACCGCCTACGGGAACACTAATGGCGGTGCCAGTGTCTACGGCTTCCATCCCTCGAACTAAGCCGTCCGTACCACTCATGGCAACGGCTCGGACTTGGTTATCACCGAGTAACTGCTGCACTTCGCAGGTTACGGCAACATCCTGTCCTGCTGCATTCTTACCTTCAATTCTCAAAGCATTGTAAATCCGGGGCATTTTGCCGCCAGGAAACTCAACATCGACAACAGGTCCGATGATTTGAGTAATAACGCCGGTGTTTGTTTTTTCTGTGGTGGCTACCATGCTTGCGTCTATTATATTCTGGGATAACGAGCGTGCTTCTGACTTCATAAAGCACTCAGGTGACAAAGGGCTTGCTATTTCTAGAAGCCCACACTATGCTCCATCGAGTCAGTGTGTGGAGTTGTCACAGCTTAAGAGCTTAACAATACCGCTCTCTAGATTACCACTTATGGGTATCGCAAACCCAGTAGCCCGTGAGTAATTAGCTAATCGCATTCAGTGTTCTTGTAAGTGAGCTTTCTGTTTGCGTCTAATCATTGTCCGAACCCCTAAGGTTGCCACTCCCAGCAATCCGAGTAAGCCGGATGGTTCTGGCACACTCTGGGGTTCTGGGTCATTCGGTTGAGTTTTTAGTAGGGGATCTTTTATGCCGAGAGACTTGCCTTTGGCGAAGACAGCAGAGTCCACAGTACCATCACCCCCATCTATGAGCTTGATCCTAAGAGTGTTCCGGGAATTTTGCTCAAGTAGTCCTTCAAAGGTCAATAACTTCGTAAAACCATCCAGCTTAGTATTGGCTATGTTATCTTCTGCTGGATTATTCACATAGTCATCATGGTACGAATCTGGATTTTTGGGTTTGGGAACCAGATTGTTAATCGTCACCCTTTTTCCATCACTTAACTTGGCTAAGTTAGTCCCGTTAAGTAATATTTCAAAAGAGTCATTGAATTCAGTCCCGCCAAATTCGACAAATTCTTCCGAGCCAAAGATATATTGGAAAAATAACTTTTCTGCTGTATCGTCAACATCAAAGCTGAGTTCCAAGGTCATCTTATCCCCTTGCATCCCTATTGCCCTCTGTTCATAGGAAGGGCTTTGCGGCTCAAAATCCGTACTCAAGTCATTGGGATCTCCCTCTGTAGCTGTAGGCACTAGTCCTCCATCTTCTGTGTTGAATCCGGGTAGTTCGGCAACTCTACCCGTACTCAAAACGATGCCCTCACGCAGATCAAAGGGATCGTCGCTGAAGATACCAAAGGCTTCTTCGTTGACGTTTCCCTGATCATCGTAAACTGTTAAATCAATGTTACTCAGTCCGGTCGTATCCCCTAACAAAGAATTCAGAAGTAAATCTGTATCACTCGTTGGCGTGATTGTAAATGCCATTGCTGGCAGTCCCCACAAGCTCAGAAGAGCCGTTGTTGCAATAGTGGTCGTTGTCGTCTTGATTGGTAGAAGCCCCATTGTTTTTCCCTCCTTCAAGGAAAATGGTTGCACAGTCGTCTGGTCGATTTCAAGCTCTATGGCTTGTCTTCACAGAAATAATACACTAATGTAAAGTTATGTTAAAGCTCTAAAGATTAGAGAGTTTTCTTGTTATCCTCCATTTTACTATCTAAACAAAATAATTGAGGGATCGCCTCTAACGCTGAGCAGAAACCCATGGGGATCAGAAACCAACGGAAATCGTAATAGATTAGTATTTGCAGCCACCTTGTATGAGGAGGATTTGTGGAGGACGGTGGTTCAGCCTTAAAACTGTATGCTAAAAAGACGTGATTTAGCACATTGATTTCCAATAATAATATTTTGCGCTAGTGCCTAGTGCAAGAAGGCAGAAATAAAACTACGTCACCATCATGCAGAAAGCAGTTATCATTTGTCCCGGTATTCACAATTCACAGTTGACACAGGAGTTTTTAGCTGGGTTACAACGCTGTGACTCTGGCAATGTAGGGCGTGTTCAGCAAATGTTAATTTTTCCCAGCCACGAGTATCCGGCATATTCAGCGATTCATATTTTGAACTATTTACAGCGTCATCTCACTCTAATGAACACCTCTGTTACTTTTATCAGTTTTAGTGCAGGAGTAGTTGGTGCGATTGGTGCAGCATGGGGATGGCAGATGCTTGGGGGAACCGTGAAAGCGCTGGTGGCGTTAGATGGGTGGGGTGTACCCTTATATGGAACGTTTCCCATTCATCGGCTGAGTCACGATTATTTTACCCACTGGAGTTCCGCCTTATTGGGAAGTGGTAACAGTCGTTTTTATGCTGACCCCCCAGTGGAACATCTAACGTTATGGGAAAAGCCGGATAGCTGTCTAGGGTGGGGGATACAACCCCTAAAGAATGGGAGAGAATGGCGACGTTATCTGACGGCGGCTGAGTTTGTGGTACAACTCTTGTCGGATTAACCGTTTTTGTCTCTATATCGGCACAATTCTACTCATCTTCCCCAACACCAGAGCCGATTAGTAATGGAATGGCTGGCGCTGTCTTGCACTGTCTTGGAAGTATCCAATCATGAAATAGCCTTTTAATCTAACTGATTCACCGGAAACGCTCCCGGTTTCACGAGAATTGTTTTTGTTTTCCCCTGACGATTCACTTCAATATCGAGATTCGCGCCCACTTCACTCGCTTCTACTTCTTCTTGTACATCCGAGGCAGTTTTAATCGGTTTTCCGCCAACTTTTTGAATAATATCACCCGGTTCAATACCCGCTTGTTGAGCTGGAGAATTAGGAACAACGCGGACGATCAAGACACCTTGGTCTTGAGTCACGTTTAAACCCACATCTCGCTCCTGATTAATTTCTTTGCGTAACTCTGGGGTTAATGTTACCATCTGAATTCCCAGATACGGATGGTCAACCCGACCTTTTTCAAAAAGCTGTTCAGCAATGCGTTGAGCGGTTTCAATGGGGATAGCAAAGCCTAATCCTTGAGCGTTGGCGCGAATCGCTGTATTAATGCCAATGACTTCACCATTGGCGTTTAATAAGGGTCCGCCGGAATTTCCAGGATTAATCGCCGCATCGGTTTGGATAAAACTAACTCGTTTTTCTGGAACTCCAACCTGAGAACTCGATCGCCCCAAAGCGCTAATGATACCAACGGTTACTGTATTATCTAAACCCAGAGGATTCCCGATCGCGATCGCCCATTCCCCAGGAATCAACTCATCGGCTTTACCCAAGCGGACGGTGGGCAAATCTTCCGCCTCAATTTTAATAATCGCCACATCGGTTACTGGGTCTGCCCCTAATACCCGACCCTCTAATGTCCGTCCATCTTTCAGTGTAACCTTGACGATATCCGCCCCATCGATAACATGAGCATTGGTAATAATCCGTCCATCTGACTCCAGAATAAAACCCGATCCGGTTCCCCGTTCCACGCGAGGTTCAGGAACTGGCATCTCATTGCCAAAAAAGCGGCGAAAGAAAGGATTTCTAAAGGGTTCGGGAACATCTTGGCTGAGCTGACGCGCCGCATCAATCCTCACCACCGCTGGTCCAACTTGCTCGACGGCTTGGGCAATAAAATTGAGATTGCCGGGAGCTGGACGATTGGAGCGTTTTGGGGCTAAGGGTTCCAATACCGCCGGCACCGCTTCTGGAGGATTGACCCCTTGGGGTTCAGCCATAAGGTAGCGACTACCTAAAACCCCTGCTCCACCGCCTAAGCCTAGCAAGGTCAGATAAACGGTTAGCTGCTTTAATGATAAACTCATGGTCTTGGAAACGGGTAGTTTTTGCAGGGGTTGACAAGCGCGATCGCAACTCGTCCATTATGCTGAGTTGCTGCCTTTAATTGTACAACCTTCCTTTTCAGAGTGCCTCAGCTTCCCCAGCTTCCCCAGCTTCCAGACGTAGCATGCTACGTCTCTACATTGCTTCCCCAGCTCTCTGTGCTCTACCCGTTTCTACTGGGAAAGGTCATCGATGCCTGATGATGCTGTCGCAGCGGAATTTCAATCACAAACTCACTGCCTTGCCCCAGTTCAGAATTACACTGAAGATATCCCCCATGTTTTTCCACGACAATCTGATAGCTAATTGACAAACCCAAACCTGTACCTTTTCCGACTGGTTTAGTGGTGAAAAACGGATCGAATAGACGTTGACGCACAATCTCAGTCATACCAGCTCCATTATCCGTAATGCGAACCACCACCCATTGATTCACCAACAATGATTTTGCCTGGGACTTAGGACGCTTCACGTCTTTAATTGCGGTCTGAATCACAATCGTGGGATAAGGACTAGAGGATTGTCCATTAGACAACTGGGCTTGAGCATTTAACTGTCTCAACTCTTCGAGCGCATCAATGGCATTACTCAGTAGATTCATAAACACTTGGTTGAGTTGTCCCGGATAACATTCCACCAAGGGTAAATCTCCATAGTCCTTCACCAACTGCACTTCAACTAGACCGGGCGTCGCTTTGAGCTGATTTTGGAGAATCAACAACGTATTGTCTAATCCCTCATGCAAATCCACTGATTTCATTTCCGCTTGATCCAAGCGGGAGAAATTTCGCAACGACAGCACCAAGTTGCGAATGCGATCGGCACCCAGTTTCATTGAGTTAATCAGTTTAGGCAAGTCCGTTTTGACAAACTCTAAGTCAATGTCCTCTGTCGTTTCTTGAATTTCGGATACAGGCTGAGGATAGTACTGCTCATAGAGTTCCAGCAGACCCATCACGTCCTGAACATACTGAGAAGCGTAAGCAATATTACCGTAAATAAAATTAATCGGATTATTAATTTCGTGAGCCACACCAGCAACCAGTTGTCCCAAAGACGACATTTTTTCGCTCTGAATCAACTGACTTTGATAAGAATGCAGTTGCTGGATCATGCGTGTGAGTTCGCGGGTTTGTTTTTTCAACTGGGCTTCACTTTGCCGCAGCGCTGTTTCTACCCGTTGGCGTTCTAGAATATCCTGTTGAAGCTGGACATTGGCTTGAGTAAGCTGTGCTGTGCGTTGTTCAACTTGAATTTTCAATTGGTCATGAGATTTTTGCAGGGCTAACTCCGCTCGCTGACGCTCCCCAATTTCGTGACGTAGCCGTTCATTCGTCTGGGCTAATTCCGAGGTTCGTTCTTCCACCGCCTGTTGCAGGAGTTCGATTACCCCATACATTTCCACGGGGTTAAGCACTTGCAGTAGGCTGGTTTGGGAAACAATCCCCACTAATTCTCCCTGATTGCCGCGAACCACTAACCGTCGCACCCGATGCTGCTGCATTTGCTCGTGGGCGAGCCATAAGGAATCCGATGTACCCAGACAAAATAGGGGCGTACTCATCGCCTCTTGAGCTTTCAGGCGGGATAAATCTAGTTCTAGTGCCTGAAACTGCACAATATCGCGTTCCGTGACGATACCCACGGGAATCAGGGACTGAGAATAAAGGATTGGACATGAGCAAGAGGCTTTAGTCAAAGGAGCAGAACATCCGGCTGGCGTGAGGGCGTCTTGTTCTCCAGGCTGAATTTCCGAATCTCTGACTTGAGTAATCACCACGCAACTGACTTGATGCTCTGTCATGAGCTGGGCTAACTGTAGCACCGCTGTAGTTACGGGTGCATGAATCACCGTTCTGGTCATGACATCTTGGACACAGCGCAATCGCGTCAGTAGATTAACGGGTTGCAGGGCTTTACGAATACTCTCATGGGTGACAATTCCCATAGGTTGCCCTTGGTCATTGACAATCGGTAGGTGACGAATCCGATGTTGGCGTAAGAGTCCCAATGCGGTAAAGATATCGTGAGACGGCGACGGTTGCAGCGTAATCGCGGGTCGGGTCATGATTTCGGAAATATTGACTCGGCTTAAGGAAAGACCAGCCGCCGCTAACCTAACGATATCGCGCTCAGTAAATACGCCAATCAGTCGCTCTCCCTCCATGACCAATACACAACCTGCTGCCGTATCCGCAACCCCAAACACGGCGTCTTCTTCCTGAGACAGGCAGGAAATTTGCGGGAGATTCGCTGGGATGTGACTCATGTCAGTTCCTAACACTTGGCTGGGTAACCGACAACTGCGAAATCGACTCATGAGCGCCAAGACATCCACCAGAGGAATATCTGGTGCGACGGTCAAAAAATTGGCATCAATTGCTGGTTCTAGAGCTAAGGAATGAAAAGGCAGACCACTAGGCTGCATGAGCAATGTCTCTGGGGTGAATATTGGCGTAGCTAGGCAGAGTTACGGGGATGGTAACGGGTTCGATAAAGATTGACAGGTTGGTTTGGTTATGATAATAGCTATTTGATAGCTACGACAGTTATCCACCTGCCAAGGAGGAGCATTAGCTAGGAAAGATGAGAGTTGCACCCTGGAAGTCTTGAGAACTTCAGTTACTTGGTTTTACTGGCAATTTTACGCTGTTGTTTTCCATTTTTCCGTCTATTTTTTTTAAGACTGCAACAAATCGTTACATTTAAGGTAACAAAATTTTATATTTAGATCTCGTGAGTCAGGTAGGCATTCTCCGGCAGTTGATCACGATTGAGAGGATTGACTCAATGCCCCCTTACCAAAGAATTTCGGTGGTTCGTTTAAGGTATAGACTTGAGTTTCCGAGGCGATCGCACGACGGATATAGGCAGGGGTTTGTAACAGTCCTAATAACGCCACACCGTCGATTAGGCGCAAGCCCCCCGTTGTCTTGTCTTGCAGGTGTTGGTCAACGGTAGCCGGATTGGGTTGAGAATCAATGGCTTGGGCAGACGCGATCGCAAATCCCCAGGGTTCACCGTAGGTGGGGGTGTAGCAACAATAGGAGTGTATATGTGGAAAAACAGTATTTAAGGTATTGACTAGACGAGCATGGGCTTTGACCGCGAACGTTCCCACCGGTCCAGCTTGTAGGACTAAAAACCCATTGGGTGTCAGAACGCGCTGAACTTTCTCAAAAAACTCTTTGGTAAACAGCTTATAGGATGGTCCTTCTTCAATCGGATCAGATAGATCGGAGATGACAATATCCCACTGTTGTTCCATCTTGTCTAAAATATCTAGAGCGTCACCAATAACCAGTTGAGTTCGAGGATCATCAAAGGCATTTTGATGCATTTCTGGCAGATGTTGTCGGCAAGCCTCCACAACCTCACCATCAATATCCACCATCATCACCTGCTCAACGGTTTTCCAGCGCAGGATTTCGCGTACCGTTGCTCCTTCACCCCCGCCCAATACAAGAACACGACGCGGATTAGGGTGACTAATCATAGCGGGGTGAACCAGGGATTCATGGTAAATAAACTCATCCCCTGTACAGGATTGCCATTTGCCGTCTAAAACTAAGGCTTTACCATAGGCTCCTGTTTCCACAATATACATTTCCTGATAGGCTGTTTTTTTATGAGCTAAAACCTTGGTAATCCCGTGAATATAGATATCCCAAGGTGTGATATACTCACTTATCCACAAATCGGCATCAACCTGACTACCAGCCATACAGCCTCCTTCTTCCTAATTACACAGAATTACACCGATCGTCATTATTACAGAAATAAGCAACCGACAACAGGCAACGGGAGGACGCCAGTGTTAGATTTTAGACTTTAGCGGTAAGTCGTCGGTAGGAACAATAAAAATTAACGGCTGAGAACTCGCTTCCTTTGAGAAGCAAACTATGTCATTTGTTTATGTAAGGGTTTAAGGTTTATTTACATAACTTAATATAGTTGAGTTTGTTTCCACCAACCTATTTAGTAGGAATGTCCAGGTTTAGCTTACCCCGACTCTCTAAGCCGCATCGAACAATGTCAGAATTTGGTGGAAGATGGGTTCATCGGCGCGAGTTTGTAGGATAGCGCCAGCTAATTCAATAAATTTATGATCTTTTTGGTTGTTATGTTCAATCAATTTGCTGGCTGGATGAAACGTCAGGTCATCAGTTTGTAATTCATTCGTTTTTCCCGTTTGTAAACCCAAAAACCCCGGTTTCCAGGAGATCGATTTACCCCGCAAGGTAAATTGAAACCACTCAATTTTGCCGTGGCGAAGTTCTACCACTACATCAAAATAAGGCTCACCTCCTTGATACCAAACTTTGGTGATCCCCTCTTTCGCTGGGCTTAATATCCCCGGATCGATCTGTCGGAGGGAAGCTCCTAATCGTTTAATTTCATCTTGATCCATCTGCGTCACGAATTTGAGTCTCAGCTCCCTGGTATGTCCGCATGAAGGTAAGCTGATCGCTAAAACTATATACTGGATACGCCAATATCGCCAATGACTCCGGATTTCTAGGTAAACAGAGAAAATTTGCCGCCGGCTATAAATTGATTGATGAGAAGCGCGATCGCCTCACCTGAGAATTGTAGACCTTTTGCGCCGCCGCCCTTGGTGAAACGTTCAAAGGGAAACGTTGCGAGGGTTGATTGGTGTCCCAGCTTAACCTTCACCTATATCTTTAAATATATCTGCAAGAATCGTATTGGAAAATAAGAAGCCGTCGGGGTCACTCAATCTGATCCGTCCACTGATGGGTCTGTTTGAGACTGCTTGCATATCGATAACACTCCCATCGGGATTTACTATTTTGATCCAACCTTTGTCAACCGATGGCTGTAAACTGCGCCAAATCCTTTCTATCAGGGTTTCACCAAATTTTTCCCTCAACGCGGATAGACTCAAACCGTCTGCCAGACGCAATCCTAACATGACGGTTTCTAAGAGGATGTCAGTGGTACTACTTGGAGGAGACTCAAGGACGCCTCTTGCCTGGATAAATTGTTCTACCCAAGCATAATACTCTCGTCGGGTGCGGGGTCGAGTAAACCGCCGCCCCTGGATATAACTAGCCGCCCCCATACCAAATCCATAGAAAGGACGGTTTTCCCAATACACCCGATTATGTCGGCATTGGTGAGTTGGTAGAGCATAGTTGGATATCTCATAATGGTCATACCCGGCATCAGTAAGGAGTTGCTGGGCAAGGTAATACATTTGAGCTGTGGTTTCGTCAGTCGGTAAGGGAGAAATGCCGGGGCTGTACTGCCGTCCAAAGGCGGTGACGGGTTCTATAGTCAAGTCATAGCAGGAGATATGGGTAGGGGCAAGCTGAATGGCGGCGGCTAGGGATTCCTGCCACTGTTCTAAGGTTTGAGTGGGTAATCCAGAAATCAAATCTAAACTCCAGTCGGGAACCTCTACTTGGCGGAGCAACTCAACGGCGGTGAAGATATGATTAAGCTGGTGCGATCGCCCACAAATGCCCAATAGTTCATCCTGAAAGGCTTGAACTCCCAGGCTCACTCGATTCACGCCCGCATCCCGGTATCCTTTGATCTGCGACAGGTCGAATGTGCCTGGGTCTATTTCCATGGAAATCTCAGCATCGGTAGTTATGCCAAACTGCTGTGCTAAGGTATCCAGAATGCGGTTTAACTGTTGAGTGGATAACAGAGAGGGGGTGCCACCACCAAAGAAAATGGTTGAGAGAGAACAAGTCGAGGCTGGTGTTGTTTGAATTTCTTGAGCTAAGACCTCAACATATTCCTCAATCGTGCCGGACGTACTGCCCCTGGCTTTATCGCCGACTACAGATACAGGAAAGTCACAGTAGTAGCATCGGCGTCGGCAGAAGGGGATATGGATGTAGGCGGAATGGGCAATTCCCATCTCGATGATTTTCTCAGATTTGTTTGAAAAATTTAACATATTAGGCGGAAAATTGGCGAATAATTCTTAACATTTGATTGGCAAGTAGTAGATCGATGGAAATAAACTAAACAAAATTACGTTTTGTAAATGTTATTTAATTTATGGCAACCAATGATGTCCGAATTATGAGTTATGAAGCTGAATGACCTGTTCCCTAACCCCTAATGATCCTCACCATTTATGCTGACAGACTTATTAGTTCAAGGTATTTTTAGAAAAAATCTTGAGTGATTAACAAAAAAGGGCTAGAACTGTACTCGCTTATACGAAAACCTGAAGATTTGAGCTAAGCCGATAGGTATAGGAAAACAAAATGGAGGGAAAGATATAATAAATGTGATTAACCTCTATCATTATAAATCTTGAATAGAATCGAAAGATTTGCCAGATAAACCACTTGGATTGGAACCATGCTTGATTTTGTCATTATTCTTTTATTCATCCTAGGAGGAGCAGGTGTAGGGTTCGACATTGTTGAACTGCTTCCGCCTTCCGTGCAAGAACAGATTACCAATCTGGAGGCGCTGCGCTGGATTTTAGCCAGTTTTACCGCCATTATCGGTTTTGCGGTTGGGTTAACGGTGCAGGTGACCTATCGTCGTTTGGAAAAGCAGGTACGCCAACTGCCAATTGAGGTAATTTTAACCCGGGCAGTCGGATTGGTGTTGGGGCTGCTGTTAGCGAATTTAATGCTAGCCCCGATTTTCTTTCTACCTTTTCCCTCTGAGTTTGCCTTTATCAAGCCCCTGGCGGCAATTTTGGGCAGTGTGATGTTTGCCTTTCTGGGAATCAGTCTGGCAGATACCCACGGTCGGACTTTTTTGCGACTGATTAATCCAAACAGCTTGGACACGATGTTGGTAGCAGAAGGGACGCTCAAACCAGCGACGAGCAAGGTACTCGACACCAGTTGTATTATCGATGGTCGCATTGAGGAACTGTTGAATACAGGGTTTGTCGAGGGTCAACTCCTCATCCCCCAGTTTGTGTTGCAAGAGTTACAGCAGTTAGCCGATGCAGCGAATGATCAAAAGCGGATTCGGGGACGGCGTGGGTTGGATATTCTCAAAGCTATGCAAACCGCTTATCCGGAACGCCTGATTATTCACCCGGCTGATTATGAGGATATTCAGACGGTGGATGCCAAATTGGTTCGGTTGACTCAGGAAATTAATGGCACGCTTTTGACGAATGACTACAATCTGAGTAAAGTGGCTAATTTGCAAAAAGTCCCGGTACTCAATGTCAATGATCTGGCTCACGCTGTACGTCCAATTTATCTGCCGGGTGATAGCCTGGAACTGAAAATCCTCAAGGAGGGGAAAGAACCCTCTCAAGGCGTAGGTTATCTAGACGATGGCACGATGGTGGTTGTGGAAGAAGGACGTAACCACCTTGGCGCTGAAATGCGAGTTGTGGTCACTTCGGCTTTACAGACATCTGCTGGACGGATGATTTTTGCTCGTCCTCAAGCATCTGTGGCGGCGTAAAGCTATGAATTGGCTGCAGTTGAGGTGGCTACAGGTCTGGAAACGGTGCTGGAAAATCAGCACCGTTTTTGATCAGTTGCCAAACTAATCTCTAGGAAAGAACCTTGCTGTGTAAGAATGGTTTAGGATTGCCAGAGTAATTTCTGGCAAGATGTAGGCTGTTTAAAAGAAAACGAGCTTTTTGTGCCAGGAACCCCACGGCTGTAAGCCGGGGGCTTGAAAAAAGCCCAAACCTGACCAGCCTAAGACCTATTTAAATATTGCAGTCGTGTACACGGGAAGGATGGATACCAATACAGCTTCTCTCGGAAGCCCTGTCGGGCTGCTGTTTATGTAAGAGGGTGAATTCTTCCATAAGCATAAATGACAGGGGTTTCCATCCACCCCCTTACTAACCCTAATTTTCGATGAAAGTTGGCGATCGCGTTCGAGTTAAGACATCTGTTATTGTTTACCACAATCCTGCCCACCGCAATGAGCCGTTTGATATCAAGGGTATGGAAGGCG
The DNA here is from genome assembly GCF_040218245.1 of Coleofasciculus sp. E1-EBD-02. Classification (NCBI taxonomy): domain Bacteria; kingdom Bacillati; phylum Cyanobacteriota; class Cyanophyceae; order Coleofasciculales; family Coleofasciculaceae; genus Coleofasciculus; species Coleofasciculus sp. E1-EBD-02. The sequence continues at coordinate 13,563 of NZ_JAVJQN010000020.1, forward strand.
AAGTCATTGCTATCGTTACAGAATGGCAAGGGCGACCCGTGAGCGCTAACTTACCGATTCAGGTTAAATTTGATAAAAAGTTTCGCGGTCACTTCCGGGAAGATGAGTTAGAAGTGGTTTAACCTTGCCAAGCTAGTAGGGTGGGCATTGCCCACCAGCCTTAAGTCAGTGGCATTCATTTTGATCTACTGGTTTTGCATTTTGAGCTATAACCGCATCTTGGGATCATCATCCTCTATGTAGATTTCTGCTATTTCACACCTGGGTAAACTACCAAGGTGGGGATACTCATTCTGTGATATTCTCACCCGATTTCTGCTGCCGACTCCATCGTTTTGAAAAATGACCCCACAGCAGGCTAACAAAACCCAGCATAGATTACCCTTGAAGCAATGGTTTAAGGGAATTATTAGCGGACTACTTGGATTCATCCTGTTTCTGTCCCTGTCCGGCTTTCCCGCATTGGCGAAAAATGAACCCTTGCAGTTTCCTATTTTAGATCGCCAACCGCAGGAACCGATTCAAACAGAACCCCCGGTTTCCCCAGCAGCGGGTACGCCCGGAATTATTAGCCAACAGGAATTTGCCAATTATGTAAATAATTTCTTTGACCAAGAGATGTCCAAATCTCACGTTCCGGGGGCGGTAATTTCTGTAGTCAAAGATGGAACTGTTTTTTTCGCCAAAGGCTATGGCTATGCCAACCTGGAGAAAAAAACTCCCGTTGTTGCCGATCGCACGTTGTTTCGGGTGGCGTCTTTGTCTAAACTCTTCACGGCTACCGCCACAATGCAATTGTATGAGCAGGGACGGCTTGATCTAGAGGGTGATGTTAGCCAATACCTGGAAGGCTTTCAACTTGACAACCCCCACTCTCAACCTGTGACCTTTGCCCAGCTAATGATGCATACCGATGGTAGTACGAAGCGTCTGGTTGGACTCGCCGCCCGCACTGAAAAAGAGATGACGCCTCTAGGGGATTACCTGGCTGATTATATGCCACCGATTGTCTGGCAACCGGGAAAATTGTACAGCTATTCTAACCATGCGATCGCGTTATTGGGTTACTTGGTGGAACAGATATCAGGTCATCCTTATCAGGACTATATCAACAAAAATATTTTACAACCCCTCGATATGCAGCGCAGCAGCTTTGCTCAACCTCCACCACCGGATTTAGCGGATGATTTGGCGGTTGGCTATCAGTATCAAAAAGGCAACTACAAAGCGGTTCCCTACCTCTACCTTGATATTGCACCCGCCGCCTCTCTGAGTGCCACCGCCATGGATATGGCACATTTTATGATTGCTCACTTGCAACAGGGGCGTTATCAAAACCAGCGTATCTTAGAGGCGGATACGGCGAAACTCATGCACCAGACTCACTTTAAACCTCACCCAAAATTACCCGGAACTGGCTACGGGTTTCGGGAACGTCTGGTTAATAATATGCGTGCGATCGGGCATTTAGGTAGTTTGCGGGGGTATTCGAGTTCGCTGACGTTAATCCCTGACCAAAATATTGGTATTTTTATTGCCTCTAATAGTTTTAGCGGAATTCATAGTAAATTCCTTACCCAGTTTTTTGATCATTATTTTCCAGTTGACCAGGAGTCTAAACCCGTTCAATCCCTTGATGCTTCCCAGGTAGAACTGGATCGGTTTACGGGAACTTACCGAGATCTGGAATATCCCCGCCATACGTTGGCAAAACTAGCCGGATCATTCAAACATATCCACATTAAAAAAGGTGATAACAACCGATTGCAAATTCAGACGCCCAATCTCTTCTTTTTAAATAAAATCAAACCCGTTCAACTCGAACCTGTAGCCCCCCTGTTATTTAAACGAGTGGATACGCCGACGTTTACGGCGTTTGAGGAAAATGAGGCGGGAGAGATTACTTTTGCCTACAATCCCCTATTTCCCAAGATTGGCACGTATGAGCGTATATCCTGGTATGAAGGAATTTGGGTGCAGTTTGGACTGGTTGGGTTTTGTGTTGTGGTGTTCCTATCCGCCATGATTAGGGGAATCGTACATCCTTTAACTTGTCCGCCGTAAGTCCCCCGTCATAATTTTAAATTTGACGGTGGGATATAAGGCGGTTTTAGTGTTATAAGAGATGCAAACGGTTATACAGGAATGTTCTTCCGGGCTTGTGAGAGTGAAAGGTAGGCTTATACGCTATAGCATCCACTGCTTTAGGGTTGCCGGAACCTCCACGAAAGCAAAGAACTGGTGTGAAAGCACTATTAGCAATAAAACGGAAATGCATTGTACCCAGGGACTCTGGGGAATCAAAACGCCTATGCAGTCGGTCTGTCGGGGAGTAAGTCATGGGGCTGCTCTAGATAAGTGGCGAAAAACTCGTCAGAGTTGTAACTAGGAATGTCCTATTGTGAGGTAGGAAGCCTACTCCATAATCTTCGATTTGGTGTAGGAGGATGTCACTTCATCTTTCCTCTAATAAATGAGAGAATCTTTTTTACAGACCAATGACGAGCGATCGCTAAACTCACCGCCTGTACCTTATGTCTGGGTAGTGATATGGCACGGGTAACATAACCATTATCAGATTTAGCATTCCCCCGTTTCTCTTCCCATCGATAAGCCCAGTACCAGTGTGCTGGATTATCTGGGTCGCGTTCACCTTGAACACGGGGATAGGTGGCGATGATACCTTGTTTAAGTTTCTTGTTCTTGGTGTAGTGTTCCAGCCAGCCACTGGCTCGTGAGGGTTTTGGATTTTTCCCTAGAACTGAGTCGGATTTTGGTTCTAGGGGATTTTTACTTTCCCCTAGAACTGAGTCAGATTTTGGTTCTAGGGGATTTTTACTTTCCCCTAGAACTGAGTCAGATTTTGGTTCTAGGGGATTTTTACTTTCCCCTAGAACTGAGTCGGGTTTTAGTTCTAGGGGATTTTTACTTTCCCCTAGAACTGAGTCAGATTTTGGTTCTAGGGGATTTCCACTTTCCCCTAGAACTGAGTCGGGTTTTAGTTCTAGGGGATTTT
>NZ_JAVJQN010000047.1:0-5261 GCF_040218245.1 Coleofasciculus sp. E1-EBD-02
TACAGCTATAAACCTGTTCACTGATTGCTTAACTGAATCCGATAGAGCATGATGCTGGCGTTCACATCAAGGTGTCATGACCCGTCTAACGTAGACTGCGGTGAGTCTTGGTCTGCACGTTCCGACTATGTAGAGATATGCATAGATATGCATAGTTCTGTATAGGTTTTTCGGAACGGGTAAATTACAATAAATGATCAATTGTCAAGGGGTACAAATGCTGGGTGCATGTCAACACAAGTAGGTTGGGTTTCGACTTCGCTCAACCCAACGCCCCAACACCATGCTGGCTCAAGACGGTTGACCAAATTGGCGATCGTAAACCTCGTCTTCCTTACCGGATTCAACTTTCAGGTTAGAACGTGGTAAGGCGATACAAAGCAATACATACCCTTCCTCTTGCAATTCGGGTCCAAGTCCCATCCCTTCGCTTTGATCCACAGAACCCTCAATGATTTTAGCGGCACAGGTTGTACAAACGCCAGCATTGCAGGCATTGGGTAAATCTATCCCTTGTTCCTCCGCCGCCTGAAGAATCTTTTTGTCCTCTGGGACTTCTATCGTGTGGGTTGTACCTTGGTGATTGATTTCGACGGTGTAAGTCTTGGGCATTGTACCTCTTAGCGGCTTTCCAGGTTGACTTTCCCGGTTCGGGAAAAAATATTGACCGGGATTATTTTAACGTTTGATGCCGGATTCCAGGCTATCCTTAAGTGTATTATGAGACCGACACTCTAGATTCTCATGGTTGATCCGATCGCATCCTCTCGTACCCACCAGGCTGACCCCTCCCTCCCGCCGTCTTGGAACTATGAGGCGACAGTGGCTCAGGTTGAGACGATTATTGAGCAAATCGAGCGGGGGGAACTGGAATTAGCCGAGGTATTTGACCAATTTGCCTCGGCGGTCGAGTATTTGCGTCAATGTGAAGCCTTTCTGCAACAGCGACAACAGCAAATGGATTTGTTGATTGAGACGTTAACCGATGAGTCAGATTCCCAAACTTGATCTCTAACTGTTTGCTCATCTTTTCGATAACAGATTAGCTTGTTCAATCTAGCGTTTTTTGGTTGGGTGATGTACATTATCAAGGGCGCAAGGCTTGCGCCCCTACAGACTTCATGTAGGGTGGGCAAGATTGATAATCCTTGAAATTTGTTATATCTTGCAGATGGTGATTAGAAATTCTCGCTTTTAATTGTATTAATTATTAAGGTTTATTTATGATTAGTTGATGCAAAAGAATGTCTAATCACCCCCAAGGGAGAGAAGGGCTTGATGCATCAGGATGTTGTTCTGGAACTTGAATTCCAGGAACCCAAATTCGTAATCTGTCCCATATATGGCGCAGTGTCATATACACTTCTGTAATATCAGTAATCTCAGTTTGAGCATCAATTTGATCTACCTGAGCTTCTGCTTGCTCACACATCTGCTTAAGCTGCTCAATAACCCTCTGCCTATCTTGTGAAGATCTTGCTCCCTGAAAATTATCTCGAATGAAGATAAAAATTTCAGTAAAAATTGGAATCACGGACGATGAATCAATAGCACATGAAATTGTGTCCGAATATCCCCACCAAATAGCTCCTATGTCTGCCGCTGATCTACCGAGTTCATTTGCCGTATGACAAGCAAAAGCATAAACGGTACGTTGACTTAGCAGTTGTACATCACCACAGGACAAAGCCACATCACCATTGTGACCTTTCAAGGCATTACGAACACCATGACACATGGCAAAGACAGGCAACACATCAGCTTTAGACAATACGGCGATAAGTTCTTTACGTGTTGCTTTCTTTTCAAAAAGTGTGACACAATCCTCTGTTATAATTAGCTTGGCAATAGCGATATTTGCTTGAGTCGATGCGTCATAAGCGGGGACAAATACGATCATTCAGATTCTCTCCGATTCGCTTTTCGCTTCATAAAATCTCGTGCTACTCTAAGTACATCCGATGCATATTGCTGCCCAATTTCTGTACCTTCTTCAATTTGCTTTCGGAGTTCTTCTGCTGTAAACAGCTCTCCTGTTGCCGTTTTCCAAATGACCGTAGTTGCCGGAATGATTTCACGAATAAGCCCAGCAAAAACATCCCGACTAATATTACGGGAAACACTTTCAAAATGAGGTGTTGGTTGTGCAGCTAATAAGGGATCAAGACCTTGTAAAAAGTTCCGCAGTGAAGGTGATCTTGCCTCCGCTCTATCAATATTGATATTTTTCACAAATTGCCAAGAACTAATAGTCTTGCCAAAAGCTAGTTCTGCATGACTTTTTGGACTTTTAATGTCTTCGGGTAACGGCAGTGCAGGTGAGACTTCAATTCCCCATTGAGTTTTGGCGTTTTCTATAGCTGTAATCTCATCGGCGAACAGCCAAGCCTCAACTTCTGGAACAGCACAAAAGACTCGTACAGAAGGATATCCTAACCGTCTGTGAGCCTTGTCTAAAGCCTCTGGAACGCTTGCTGCATCACAGTTAACTAAAACAGCACAACTTCTTGTAATACCAGGAGGTAATCCTTGCAAGAAATTTTTGAGGTTACTTTTAGCAACTGCATTTATTTTAATCTTATCTAGAGGATAATTAGCCGCTTCTAGAATCCAAGATATAATCTGAATGTGATTTTTATTTTCAACAATAAGTTGAATTGATCCATCTTGCATAATATCATAATACCTTAAATTAAAAACTTAAATTATAACTAAATCATAGGTTTAGTTATTTTTGTCATAAGTTAAGCATAGCAAGATTGGTATATCATGATCAATAAGCGTGACGAATTAGACTTATCTGCTAATTAGCTGACATGACAATACTATATCTAGGGGTTTATGTCCTCAATTAGCGATCCCACCTACTACATATAGGAATTTTCTCTATTTGATGAACAGGTCTAGTGCTAATTTAATTTGAGCAATCGCTACTCACGCCAACAAATCATCAATCGCCACACCAAACCCATCTAACACCTGCTGTGTCCTGACAATATCACCCTGATTAAATAAAACTTGTTGCTGTTGTGTAATCACCAAAACCCATTGACTCTCAGGAAACACTAACCAAACTTCCTGACACTGCGATCGCAGATACTCTTTGACCTTACCAAAAACCTCTTCCGCCCCATCTGTCGGCGAAATAATCTCAGCAATTAAAGGGAAACTTTGAGATAAAACTGTAAACTCGCCAAATTGTTCCACCAGTTCCGGAGTGAGGTAAGATACATCAGGACGACGCCCCCGTTCCCCTGTCCAACATGGCGTTTCCGTGTAAACATCTCCGCCTAGACTCTGCTCCTCGTTATAATTTCCCCAATATCGAGCTAATCGTGCTTGAATTCGACCATGTTTGGCTGTCATCCCTTGCTTCTCCACCAACTGACCATCTACCCATTCTGTATGGTCAGGGGGATTCAGCAAATAGTCTTCGACAGAGAAAACGAGAGACTCAACCTGAGACTCCTGGGACTTCGCGATCGCGTATGCCATAATCATCCATTATCCGTATTTTCAGTCACCCCTAACAAAGGACAAATGATATCAATTCCGTATACATCTTCATCCTTTGTTAATAGAGAACTAACCTGTCAGTGTAATCTGTGTGACTAATCTCTCATCCCCCTACCCCCATCTCTCCAATAAATCCGTGAAATCAGTGTTTTGACAAAGGACAAATGACAATTAACCCAACATTTCCTGCGCCCGCTTAATATTTTTACGAACTGATTCTGCTGACGTATGCAGGGCGGCGCGTTCGGTATCGGTGAGGTTAATTTCCACAACTTTTTCCACACCTCGACATCCTAACCGTGTGGGGACACCAATAAAAATATCCTTTAAACCATACTCCCCATCCAGATAGGATGATATGGGCAAAAGTCGCGACTGATTATGCAAAATGGCTTCCACCATCGCGCAAGTCGAGGATGCAGGCGCGGAATACGCCCCGCCAGTTTTCATCAGATTCACAATTTCTGCGCCACCATGACGAGTCCGATTTACCAAGCGATCAACTGTTTCCTCATCCATCAGTTCAGTAATCGGAATCCCTCGCACTGTGGAGTAGCGGGGTAAGGGTACCATTAAATCGCCATGACCCCCTAAGACTAACCCACTGACATCCGCAATCGATACCCCTAATTCCATCGCAATAAAGGTTTGGAAACGGGCAGAATCCAGCATTCCCGCCATTCCCATTACCCGTGACACGGGTAATCCTAATGTTTGCCAGACCAAATAGGTCATCACATCCAGGGGATTTGTGACAATAATATACAGAGCATCGGGCGATCGCGCGATCGCTTTTTCCGCCACCTCCACCGCAATCTTGGCATTAATTTTGAGTAAATCATCTCGACTCATCCCCGGTTTACGGGGTAAACCCGCCGTGATGATCACCACATCAGACCCGGTGGTATCCATATAGTCATTGGTGCCAATAATCTCGCGATTGTGACAATCCATTCCCTGTGCCTGCATTAAATCCAGGGCAATGCCTTGGGGAATACCGGGAACAATGTCTAAAAGTACCACATTTGCCAAATTGCGTTGGGCAATCCGGTGCGCCAACGTGCTACCGACGTGACCCGCACCAATGACGGTGACGCGGTGATCATTGCAAGCGATAGGTAAATTCGAGGAAGATGCCATGGCTATAGATCGATTCTGCGATCGCGACTAGACTACAGGCGTGGCACAGCTAACATGGCGCAATTTTACAGCTTTTTTGGGCGCAAGCCTGGATTTTTGACCAGGCTAATGGAGCAAATTAGGCGTGTCACGCTACTACTTTACCCAGTGACTTCGAGTTGGTCGAGGCGAAACCAAATATTCGGGGTCGGTACATAAAACTTGACTAAGGCATAGTCACCCCGGGTATCGACCACTTCCCCATCACTTTCAAACAGGTAAGGAGGAAAGCGAGTATCACTGGCTTTAGCTTCCACACTATTATCCAACGTTTCGCGATTTACGCGCACTAATGCGCCTTTTTTGAGTTTGCCTGCCATTACTTATCCCTAATATCGATATGAGTCAACGCTTTCCAGCCATTATCCCTCATAATTCACGTCTGAGTGTAGGGGCGACCCGCTTGTACTAATTAGGGGTTGCTGAATAAGTCTGGTGGTGGGGATAGGGAGCTGGGGAAGCAGGGGGAGCTGGGGGAGCTGGGGAAGCAGGGGGAGCTGGGGAAGCAGGGGGAGCTGGGGAAGCAGGGGGAGCTGGGGAAGCAGGGGGAGCTGGGGAAGCAGGGG
>NZ_JAVJQN010000050.1:0-64366 GCF_040218245.1 Coleofasciculus sp. E1-EBD-02
GAGGTTTATCACCCATGTTACGAGTACCAGTTCTATCGAAATCAGGCAAGCCGTTAATGCCTTCCTTACCTAGCCGCGCTAGGCGTTGGCTAAGAGACGGTAAAGCCAAGGTTGTACATAACGACTTGGAATGCTTTGCCAATGAAACCTAACCAATGGCTAAACTAACTGTTGAGCTAGCTAGCCAATGGATAGGGTAGACGTTAGGTTTGCGAGTCCTAACAGGTGAGGGAAATAGACAAGTTAGTCGAAGGTCTGAGGCGACTCCTCGATTCGCCTGTCTTTTTCTATGTCTACTATATTTAGGTTGACCTAAAGTTGTCAACCCCTCCCGTTCGACCTAAATTTTACGGGGATGTGATATGGCAAATGAAGAAAAACCAATCACTTTTACCTATTTGAGGAAGCGTGCTGGCTTAACTCAACGGAAAATATCTATTTTGATGGATGTCACTGTTAGTACCGTTTCCCTGTGGGAGACAGGAGGACAAAGACCACGGCTATATCCAGAGCAAACCCAGAAATTATTGCAGATACTCAATTGCACTCTTGAGGAACTCGTTGAAGCCTTTAGCCCAAATGAACAGTGACAGTCAAGATTTACCCAAAAATCCTACTCCTCTAAAATTAGGGTTGACTAATACTTGTCGAAAAATACTGGTCAATCCCCAGTCAACCGGGATGCAAAATGGCAAGTGAAGTGGCAAGTGAAGAAAAACCAATCACATTTACCTATTTAAGGTAACGTGCGGGTTTAACCCAGCGCGATATCTCTATTGCAATGGATGTAACTGTTACGACTGTTTCCCAGTGGGAGACGGGCGCACGAAGACCGCGTTTGTTTCCAGAGCAAATTCAGAAATTATTACAGGTACTCGACTGCACCCTTGAGGAATTCGTCGAAGCGTTTAGCCAAAATGAGCAGTGAAAGCCGGATTTACCCAAAAATCCCACCTTCTAAAATGAGGGTTGACTAATATAGCAATCGCCATAGCGGTTAGGACGCATCATTTGGTAGAGACGTTGCATGCAACGTCTCTACAACAGTTCGTTTGTCCTAATCGATGTGTCTACTGCTATACTTGCTCAAAAATGCTGTAAAGGCTAACGGTATAATCAGGGTTTAAGCCTTAAGTCGCACTTAGCTTAGGTATGGCTATTCCCACAAAGACAGGATTAAACACGGGAGATTAGATAAATGACTGTATATGAGAAAACCATAGCGAAGATTCGCCAATTACCGGAACCACTTGTCCAGCAAGTGAACGATTACATTGAGTTCCTGCTGATGAGAAGTGACAACAGACGTGCTGCCCTATGGATGCAGTTTAACGAAGCGCTAGAAATTGCTGAATCTGATTTCACTGACTACTTACCGAATTTAGAAGAGTATGAAGAACGTCTCGCTCGTGGAGAAATTCAGTGGTAGCCAAGCCTTCAAACAGTTTACAAATTAGACGGGGAGATGTAGTTTTATGTGACCTAAACCCAGTCGTAGGTACAGAACAGGCAGGTATAAGACCTGTAGTGATTCTACAGATTGATCGGGCAAATGCTGTTAGTCCTCATACTATCATTGCGCCGTTTACAAACAAGATACGGCAAAAGCTTTTACCTTCTCATGTGTTCGTTCCAGCAGGAGTTGGGGGTTTAAGCCAAAATTCAGTGATTCTGTGTGAACAAATTCGAGTCATTGATAAATCTCGGATTATTAGAGTGCTTGGTCATTTGGATGATATCTATCTCCAAGAACTAGCTCAAGCTCTCTGTACGATTCTCGATATATCACTTTGAACTCATGGGTGAAGCGAAAGCTATTGTGTATAAAATCTTAAGCCTTGGGAGCGATCGCCACCCAAAACCCCAGATCATTTAATAGTTCGACAGTGGATAAATTTGCGGGTAAATCTTAAAATTCCACAAATACTGTTGTTGGTGGGTTACGGCGGATATTGAATTAAACAGTTATGTTGCCGATTGAGTTTCCGCCTAACCCACGATGGCGGCGTGGCACACCTTAATTGGTGAATTAGCATTGTAGGAGCGCAAGGCTTGCGCCCGGTTTAAACGTTAAATCTATTCCACAATTTTAGCTGTGTCACGCCACTACTAAGTAGGTTGGTGGAAATAAACTTAACTAGATTAAGTTATGTAAACAAGCCTCAAACCCTTACTGTTCCCTGTTCCCTGTTCCCTGTTCCCTGTTCCCTAATCTCCACCGCTAACTTTAATTGTATCCACCTACTTAACTACAAATGACGAATGACATAAGACAAATGACGATCTCCACAGTTAGCTTTTATTGTGTCCACCTACTTAGGGTTGCCGACAAATGCCAAATACTGATGTGTAGCCGTGTAAAAATGTACTCCCGCCTACGGGTCCAATCTCGCCATTACAGAAGAAACCGCCAACGGAAATATTATTGATATAGCGACACAAGAGTTGGGAATCAAAATCGGGTTTGCCATACAATCCTTGACCCCGCCCTAAACAGGAAAACATTAATGCTCCCGCCGTTTCTGGGGTAGGATTGACTTGGTTTTGATAATTCTGTAAAAGCAATTCTAGGTCTTCCTCAGAGGTGCGAGCGTCTCGCAGATGGAACTGAATCCGTTGACCAGGGCGCACCCGATCGCCGATCGCGATCGCACCCAGTCTGGGATCAACGCCTAACAGATTGCGAATTAGGAAATCCCCTTGACCCAGACTTTGCTTAAACTCATCACGGGCAATGCCAATAAATAGGGAATGTTGCGCCAATTCGCGATCGCTCTCACTCAGGTTTTGAATTACATCACGCAGCACAGCTAGCGGCGGCTGGGATTCCACCTCACTGAAGCTCATCCCGTTACTATCCGCCAGTTCCAGTACAATATTTCGTTCACCTTTGGTGATTTGATAAGGTTGACCAATGGGACGACAGCCTTGGGAAACAATTGGGTCTAGTACCACATTCCCACTTAACGCCACGCCGATTGTACCTTCTCGATGTAGCGTACCTCCAGAGTATCGTTCCGAATCACGATAAAATAACCCACTCTGAACTCCCATGGCACTGGCACTGGCTAATCCTCCCACCTTAACCGAACCCGGATAGGCAAAATCTAGCCCTTGTAACAAATCATTGATTTTCGAGGAAAAGGGATCGGCTAATAAGATGAAATGGGGTTGATCTTGGGGGGAAACACCGATTAAGTCCACCCAAGTACTGGGTGAACTATCCAAGTCCGGCAAATCACTTCCCGGAATATGAAACGCCCGCACTGAAACCTCTGGCATACTTGCCAAACTGATTGATAGAGCGGGTTCTGCTTCAATTTCTTGAGGTTGACCTTGGGCATTCATGCCAATCACGCCGCCTCCCCCACAACCAATGATCACCGGTACAGATAACCGTTCTTGTAGCAGGGGCATTAATCGGGAATACTCGCTGGCATAAGCTGAAGAGATGAACACCAGACCCAAATCCGCAGGCATCGACAACGATTGTTCCAGACGCTCTACCACTTCCGCGATCGCTGTTTCCAAGGACGGACGAGTTGATAAGGCATTTACCCACTTCATCAAATTTGCCATGACTTTTACTGAGGTTTTCCCTGGGTAGGGTTTTTTCGGGTTGGCTACAGGTGCAAAGCCTTATGATAACTCCAATTCGGCTAACTCCCAAGGGACTGGGGTCAGAACGCAGGGAAGCCAAGGTGGAGGGGAGGAGAAGAAATGAGATTTTACGATATTTCTAGACTTGGGGGATAAATACTGCTAAACAGCCCCTACTTCCGGTAGTCAAGTAGATCGTGTAGAATTGTAAACAGCGTATCGGCTTCTGCGAAACGCTAAACTATAGAATCTTAATGATCTCTAAGTACCGACTTGGATATATTTCAGGGCGGTCAACACCAAATAAATAGGCGTTCTGTACAATACATTAGTGCAGTAATCAGGAAAAAAGGAAAGCCATGAGTGATATTCAAGAACAAATTGATCGGGAGCGTCAGCAAGCTAGAACTGTTTGTGACGCTCAAGGCGCAGAGTCCCCAGACTGTGCGGTAGCTTGGGATTCGGTAGAAGAATTACAAGCTGAGGCATCACATCAGAAGCAAAAAGGCACAAAGAAAACCTCCTTCGAGAAGTATTGCGAAGAAAATCCTGATGCAGATGAGTGCCGCGTCTACGACGAATAATGAGTCTTCATCTGCTATCCGTGCCGATTTTGTATGGATGAATTCAGTGAATCAGTTTGGTGGCTGGAACTCCTTCGGGTGATTCCGGCTGCTTTTTTTGTTCCTGAGAACCCGTTGTCCAGGACACTAGAACACCCGTCCAGTAGTTGAAATCGATAATATTCCTGAAGCGGAAATGGCAAGATTACCGTACAATTTGGGAGGTGAACCGATCGCGGTGTCACTATACTGTTAAATCAAAGGAACTCGTCGGCTATTAGCTATGCCCGATCAACTTCTGCAAGCATTAGTCTGGACAGACTATCGGTTAGCCGTTTTATTTACGGTGTTGATTCCCCTGATCCTAATTATATGGGCTTTTGTCAAAAAAGCTGATGCCATGGTGCGCCTATTAATTATCTACTGGCGCGTGTCCAGTTTACTGGCAATTACGGTTTATATCATGATTGCCTCGTGGCCCATTGGTTTTATATCGGGTTGGCTTGCCCGAGTTTTGATTCCCATCTCCCTCTGGTTCTGGGTAGATGTGAATGAGGATATTGAGGATCAACCGACGAATCTGCTGAAACTTACGCTGACGGCTTGGCGCTGGGCAATAACGATTTACTGTGGGATTGGTGTCTTGTGGAGTCTTCCATCTCTGGGATGCGCGTTTACTCCAGACGTGGTGGAAACGTTTGCCTGTAGAGTTTGGCTAGAACCTCCCTTTCTCTTTAAACAATATTTCCATCCTGAGTCTTCTCCTCAATTTTTGGGTTTTATTGGCATTGTTGGATTATTGATTTATGTTCTGTACTTGAGCTATTTTGTTTTAATTCGCTTAGGAAAACAGGGACGAATCGCCATGGAACAGTAGTGGGAAACTAGGGGAGATGGGAGCAGGGAAAGATGAGGGAGATGGGGAAGAGGAGGGAGCAGGGAAAGATGAGGGAGATGGGGAAGATGAGGGAGATGGGGGAGAGATTTCCCAATCAACAAATGACGAATGACAAATGACAAATGACAAATGACAAATGACAAATGACAAATGACAAATGACAAATGACAAATAACGAATGACGAATGACGAATGACGAATGACGAATTACCAATGAACAAAGGAACTTCTATTGGACAGCGTTTAGAACAATACACAATTAAGTATCCTCAAGAAGTCTTACTCGTTACCGCTCAAATTGCTGGCGAAGAGGATCAGATTGCTATTTACAAGGGGTTTTCTAGTTCATTGATGCGTCCAACAGCTTTCGATCCAGATGTGCCTGTCATACCACCCGAAGCAGAAATTGTCAAAATTGATCGCGTCGCTAGTCCCTATAATCCAGATGCACCTCGTTATATTCAGCAGGGGTTAACTTGGGAGGCGATTCAGCCGTTGTTGGTAGATGCTGGTGTTTAAATTAAGCCTCACCAACTGCCTGGGGTTAAAATTCAAGGATCAACAAACATACAGTTTATAGAATCAGAACAACGAGTCTTTTATCAACTCAGTTCTAGGGAAATCAATACAAAATGCTATTCGCGTACAGTGATAAGTAGTTCACATGCTGATCAAACGGAGTTAACCAAGTTATGAGTTACGATTTTAATCTGTTTGTTATTGGTGGCGGTTCAGGCGGAATTGCCACAGCACGACGAGCAGCACAATATGGGGCAAAGGTAGGAGTAGCCGAATTCAGCCGCTTGGGAGGAACCTGTGTGAATCGCGGCTGTATTCCAAAAAAACTGATGGTTTATGCCTCTCATTTTCCGGAGGTGTTTGAAGAGGCGCAAGGGTATGGCTGGAGTCCTGTACAAAGCACTCTCGACTGGCATAAAATGATCGAGGCGGTGCAAAAGGAACTCGAACGCCTCAATGGAGTTTACCTGCGGATGTTGGATAATTCCGAAGTGCAACTGTTTCGGGGTTATGCCAAGTTTGTTGACCCTCATACGTTAGAGATTTTTGAGTCTCCCAATAGCAGTACGGCATCACAGAGAGTGAGTGCGGACAAAATTTTGATTGCCGTGGGTGGACACCCAGTTACGCCCAATATTCCGGGTATAGAACATGCGATTATCTCCGATGATATGTTCCTCCTCAAAGAGCAACCTAAGCGAGTGGTGATTCTCGGCGGTGGCTACATCGGTGTGGAATTTGCTTGTATTATGCATGGCTTGGGTTCTGAGGTAACTCAGATTATCCGCAAAGAGAAGATTTTGCGGGGGTTTGATGACGATATTCGGACTCAAATCCAAGAGGGAATGCAGCAACACGGTGTCCGGATTTTGGAGGGTAGCGTACCGACAGCGATTGAGAAGACAGGAGATGGATTAAAGGTTACAGTCTGCGGCAAGTATGAGGAAACGGTAATTGGAGACATCTTTCTCGCCGCCACAGGGCGCAAGCCAAATCTCCAGAATCTAGGTTTGGATAAGGCTGGAGTCGATCTCTGTCAAGATGCGATCGCGGTAGATGAGTATAGCCGTACTTCTCAACCTCATATCTATGCGGTTGGGGATTGCACAGATCGGATTAATTTGACGCCCGTTGCGATTAACGAAGGGCGTGCTTTTGCCGATACAGAATTTGGCGGCAAATCTCGGGTGATGAGTTATGAAAATGTCCCCTCGGCGGTATTTAGTACCCCAGAAGCAGCAACAGTAGGCTTAACCGAAGCCCAAGCCAGGGAAAAGCATGGCGATGCGGTGAAAGTCTATCGCGCCCGTTTCCGCCCCTTGTACCACACTCTCACGGGTCGAGAGGAACGGGTTATCGTCAAGTTAGTGGTTGACGAAACCACGGATAAAGTGTTAGGAGCGCACATGGTTGGAGCATCAGCAGCTGAGATTATTCAGGGCGTTGCGATCGCTGTGAAAATGGGAGCGAAAAAAGCCGATTTTGATGCTACCGTTGGTATTCATCCCTCGACCTCTGAGGAGTTTGTTACCTTGCGGTGAACTACCTGCACTCCCAATACTGTTCGATTAAGGAGAGCAGGGGAAGCAGGGGAAGTAGGGGGAGCAGGGGGAGCAGGGGAAGCAGGGGAAGCAGGGGGAGCAGGGGGAGCAGGGGGAGCAGGGGGAGCAGGGGAAGCAGGGGGAGCAGGGGAAGCAGGGGAAGCAGGGGAAGCAGGGGGAGCAGGGGGAGCAGGGGGAGCAGGGGAAGCAGGGGGAGCAGGGGAAGCAGGGGGAGCAGGGGGAGAATAAATGCAATTAAAGCTTATCCGAGCAGTATTGCCTGCACTCACTCATAGAGGAGTGCAGGCTTCCTACCCAACAGAACGCTTAATCGTGGATTTCTTGCGTCCTCCGCGATTAATTCTTAAGTCGTCTTTAGACGACTTTTGCTTTTGGTTCCTTGGGTTTGAACCCAAGGCGATTGGTGAGACTTGGACTGTTAGAAAGCTGAGAGTAATAAATCAAATTATGAACCACAAGCGTCTAATTACTACCATTTTCCTGATGCTACTCTCACCTGTGGCTACCGTTAACGTCAACGCTGTAGCCACAGCAGCAACCCATCTCCTGAAAGATGCAGATACAGTACGCCAATTGCTAGAAACCAATAGCTGTATGGGGTGTGATTTACGAGAGGTAAATCTAGAAGACGCTAAACTCAAAGGAGCCAACCTGCGAGGTGCTAATCTCCGGTTGGCTCAATTAAGTAGGGTTGAACTCAGCCGTGCTGATTTGGTCAATGTTATTCTTAGGAATGCCGACTTGATGGAGGCTTCTCTGGTGGATACCAACCTTAGTAATGCGGACTTAAGAGATACAAACCTGATCGATAGTTTTCTCACCCGCGCCAATTTGAGCAACGCTCTATTAGAGAATGCCAATCTCACCAATGCTTATCTCAAAGGTGCAAACTTAGAGGGCGCAAATTTACAGGGGGCTAACCTAGACGGGGCTGACTGGCGAGATGCTATTTTATGCCAGACGACGCTAGCAGATGGTACGGTATCAAATCGAGATTGTTAATTGGTCATTTGTCATTCGTCATTTGTCATTCGTCATTTGCCCTTAAAATTTTTGCACTCCGTTGGGGGCGGGTTTAGTGACATCCGGGTGAATACCAAACGTTAATGATAAAACCCGCCCCTACAACAGACGTTCGTTCCACCAGACAGACGCGCCATGGCGCGTCTCTACAGCCCTGTTCCCTAAAACAATTCTGGACGTACCTCAACAGATGGATTATTATCCGTCACCACGCAATTTGGAGCCGCTACTGTGCCATCAGGAAGCGTGGTTCGGCATAACTGCGCTCCCTGCCAATTGACACCTGTTGCTCCCCGCAAATCAGTTTCGATGAGTTTTGCGCCTGTCAAGTTCGCGCCGCTTAAATCAGCTTCACTGAGATTTGCCCCATTGAAATTGACATTGGTTAAGTCTGCTAATGTCAAATTGGCTCGAAAAAGATTTGTATTGCTTAAATCAGCACCTGTCATTCTCGCCGAGCTAAAATTTCCCAAGCTCAGAGTTGATCCACTCAAATTTGCCCCGTATAAAATGACATAAGAGGCAAATGTACCATCTAAGCTAGCACCAACGATTTGAGCGCCACTCAAATTGGTATCGTACAACCGAGCACCGCGAAAATTAGCATTGGCTAAAATGGCACGAGTCAAGTTAGCATAATCTAGCTTGGCATTGCTCAGATTGGCTCCTGTGAGATTGGCGGGAATTTCTGTGACAATTGCCCGATTCACCGATGTTTTAGGACTAAAGTTGGCAGCGCTGAGATCAACGCCTCCTAAATTAGCTCCTCTGAGATCAGCCGATCGCAAATCACAACCGACTAAACTTGGTCGATTTTGCCGAGGCAAAACATACGCTTGTTCGAGACGCCTGTCGTATTCAGTTCTTTCACTCAAATTGGCACCGGGAGCTTGTCTGGCTCGCTGACATTGTTGTTGAAAGTCTTGCTCAAAGTCCTCTCGAAACTGGGCGTTAGCTGGTAGTGTCGAAACACCCAAACCCAGGGCTAGGTAAAATCCTAGGATTTTGATTATTGACCGAAACAGGGGATGTTTATTCACGACTCTTCAGTCACTACTGACGTTTAATTATAGTGAATCATAATGCGACTCAGACCGCATCTCATTTGAGATTTTATATCTTAGCAGCTTAACTGAGCCTCTTTTGTTAAGTCAATAGTGTGATAACAGAAACTTATTGACTGAGTTTTACTATCAAATGATAGATGATATTGAGTCTTTGTTCTTTTAGAGTGGAAGTGACAACCACCACAATGTATAAAAATTAACTGAAAGATGACAGCACAGCGGAAAAATAGTTCATTGACAGACCATATCAGTGACGCGATCGCAACAACCACTCAAGTCGCCACGTTTGCCACTCAGTTGGCGACTAAAGCCACGCAATCGGCGGCTGATACCATTACCAGCACAAGCAAGGCTGTAGGAGAAGCTGTTCGCCCTGCGGCTGTGCGATTCGTAGAACCAGGAACGGAAACGGTGGGCAAAATCTTGACACCTATTGCAGAACACCCGCTGACTAAGTATGCTGCCAAAGTCCCAGGGATTAGCTTGCTCGCTGCTGCATTGGGTCAAGTGGATTTGGAGCAAGCTCAAAAAGACGTAGACAAGCTGCGACAGGAGTACCCGTTTGACACATCCGAACAGCTAGCTCACCGGATTATGGTGGATACAGCAATCAAAGGAGGTAGGTTGGGATTAATCACCAACTTTATTCCCCCTTTAGCGCTGGCTTTATTTGGGATTGAGTTAGCGGCGGTTACAGCACTCCAAGCACAGATGGTTTATCGCATTGCAGCGGCTTATGGATTTTCGCTAAAAGAGCCAACGCGACGCGGTGAAGTTCTAGCAATTTTTGGCTTATCTGTAGGGGGTTCCGGAGTTCTTAAAGGGGGTTTGAGTTTTGTCGAAATTCTTCCGGTTATTGGTGCAGCCGTGGGAGCTTCTAGTAATGCAGCTCTCATTTATTCCCTCGGATTCGTTGCCAGTCAGTTTTATGAAGAAAAAAGAAGCACCTTGACTCGATATCCTGAATAGCAATATTCCCCCAGCGCTGCCCCTACAATTGACGTATTACTTTTTTTATCGCTAACTGGGATTACTAGACCGATGCTTTAGTGATCGCTATCACTAAAAAGTCCGTTGTGACCACACAGTAGCGGAAATTTTAGATCACAACAATTGCCCCTAGAAATTTCTACCCTAGAAGTGAAGCCCACATTTCGATTTAAGTACGTGCTGTCAATCAGAATGTGGGCGGCTGTCAGGGTTTCAGGGGTGCATCTGCCCTTTCATATTCATTTAGGGTCTTTTTTCAGGCAGGGTGCATCTGCTTTCTCTAGTTTCGATCAATCATCAGCAAAATGGGTAGAGTTACGATGAAATCTAACCCGCTGAATATAAAAGTTTAGTAAAGTTTTATATTTTCCGACCTGCTCGCCAATATCCGTAAGCCGTCGAAGCGAAGGGTCAAAAGCATGCCCTCGGACTTTGTGACACAGGGGGTTAAAACGAATGTCACTGACTTAAGCTAGGTTCGTAGTAGGCACGAAGCGTGCCAGAAGCGCTTTAGCGCTTACTACAAACTCTAATATGTAAACAAGCCTCAAACCCTTACTGTTCCCTGTTCCCAGTTAAGAGTTCCCTAATCTCCACCGCTAACTTTAATTGTGTCCACCTACTTAGTATATTAAACTAGACGATCTCACTGAGGCAATTAGTGTTTTGAGAACCCTTTACTTTTTAGTCCCTGGAACTTATGGCAAGTTTGCTTGCGGCGGTCTTTGGGCGGAGTTGAAAACCCTGAGTCTGGCAAAGCAGGTTTGTCCTGCGGAGGTAGTCACCTATCGTCAACGGGAAAAGAATACGCTGTTCCTGGATGATTTGCTCAAAAAACAGGATTTAAATAATGTTATTTTTGTGGTCAGTTGGGGATTTGATAGTCCCAAACTTGTAGCAAAGTTAAAGTTACATCCGGTTATTTACCATGCCCATAGTGCTGGGTATCGATTTCAACTTCCGGCGCGTATCCCTATTATTACCGTTAGTCGCAATACTATGGGATATTGGGGACAGCGATCGCCTAATTCTTTAATTTACTATTTACCTAATCATATTTCGGAAGAATTTCAGAACTTCAATCGAGAACGGGATATTGATGTGTTAGTTCAGGCGCGGAAATCGTCTGAGTATTTACTCCAGGATTTGATACCAGAGTTACACAAGCATTGTCGCGTTAAAGTTGTTGATTCCTACGTCGAGGATTTAGTGGGACTCTTCAATCGGGCTAAAGTTTATTTGTATGATTCGGCTGAGTATTGGGCGCAACAGGGGGTAAGTGAAGGCTTTGGGCTGCAACCCATGGAAGCCCTGGCTTGTGGCTGTCAGGTTTTTTCGAGTGTGAACGGGGGATTATCGGATTATTTAGATCCGGGGTTTAATTGCTATAAAATTGCGGTATATTCTCAAGAGTATGATATTAAACGCATTCTCAAAGTTATAGAAAATCCGTCAATCAAGCCTTTAGATGAACATTTTTTGGCAGAATATCGGTATGAAAATATTATCCATCGCCTGAAAATAATTTTAGCGGATGTCAACGAGTTTTTGGATTTAAGCCAAAATCAACCGGGTAGTATTCCCCGTTTAACAAAGATACGGTTAGCTAAATTAAGGCTCCAGAGTTTTTGGGATAAGCTGCGACAAAAATATATCATTAAGAAATAAATTTTTCTCAACAGATGGCAGCCAATAAGTAGGGTGGTGAAAATAAACCGAACGAGGTTAGGTTCTGGAAATGTTCCTCAAACCTTGACAAATGACAAATGACTAATGACTAATGACTAATGACTAATGACTAATGACTAATGACTAATGACTAATGACTAATGACTAATGACTAATGACTAATGACTAATGACTAATGACTAATGACTAATGACTAATAATCATCCTCCTCATCCAACATAATCGTATCTTCATGAAACACGCCAGTCTCTTGTTCCGCGCCCGCTTCTAACTGTTCCTCTTCAGTTTCCGACTCGGAGAATTGCCAATCGTCGATCTGTTCTGTCTCCCCAGCATACTGCTCTGTATCCGACACAGACGGGCGTTGTCCCATTTCGTCCAATTGCTGTGTATCGCCACTATACTGCTCTGTATTCGACGGGTGGTGTCCCATTTCGTCCAATTGCTGCGTATCGCCACTATACTGCTCTGTATCAGACACCGGGGCTTCAGTTACCCACTCATCCACTTGGGCTGTCTCCCCAGCATACTGATCCGTTTCCGACACTGTAGCTTGGGCATTTAATCGCTCACGGTCAAACTGTTCAGTTTCCCCATCATAGCGATCGCTCCCTTGGGAGTAAATGGTTGGTAACATGAGTTCCCCTTCGGCACTCTCAATGAAAATCATCGGATCATCTTCAAACAAATGCTCCTCTTCGATGGTTTTCACGAAGGGAGAGACAACCAAAGATTGGTAATAGGACTGAAACTCGTCCCAGGAAAAGAACGCTCCACTTTTAACCGCAAACTGTTTATTCGGTTCATCTAACTGGGCATCTACTAAACAAGCATTGGTTAAATTCGCTGACGTTAAATTAGCACCCCGCAGATCCGCCCCCAATAAATTTGCCCCTTCTAACTGCGCCCCTTTGAGATCCGCATCCGCTAAATTTGCCCCGACTAAACTTGCCCAGGCTAAATTTGCCTGTTGTAAATTAGCTGCTGCTAAATTAATCCCACTTAACTCAGCCGTCGATAAATCGGCATGGACAAGATTCGCCTCTGCCAGCATTACCCGATTTAAACAAGCTTGGGGTAAATGAATCTGAGCCAAACTTCGTCTCGCCCGTTGCCAAAATGTGGTAGGAGATAGGGCAACGGTACGACCCATAAAACTTAACAATTGATCAGCATCAAAGTCCTGGGGAATCTCCGGATTGCCACAGGGCCAGAAGGGGAGATTGGCTTCTTTGGCGGCTGAACAGAGGACTAAAAAGACATTTAATCCCACGGTGGCATCAATTTGTAACGTATTCAAGGGATTGTTCAAATCCCGCAACTGTTCGTGAACCCGATGAGCCACCCCTTCATCAAACCACCGTCCGCGACAGTAGGCGCGATAGAAGCGATAGAGTCGTTGAAATAATACCGGGAAGGAAAAGGCGTCCGCATTGCGCTGTTGCTCCCGTCGTAGTCTCTCAATTACCAATTCTTCTATTTGAGGAGACAATAAACCATACCCCAACAACTGATAAAGATGTTCAGCCAGATGGAGGGACGAATCAATCACAAACGAGACTTCCCCATACTGGTTGGGCAGCTTTTGCGTTAATGCCTTCAGTTGCAGGGCAATTTCTTCGGCAGCTAAATAGTCGCCTAAACTGGGGTGAGAAAACTCAATGGAGAGGGGGGCTGATGTCGCTTTCTGGGACGAAAATGATTGGCGCGGTGAGGACTTCACCCAGTCTCCGGCTTTATCTCTGGGCTGGGTGCGGAAAAAGAACGTGGGTAGGGGTTGGGTAAACGACTCAGGCGTCGTTTCTTGATTCTGGAACCGATTCTGGATTACTGTTTGTGTCACTTGATTCTGACCCGTCTGCAAAATCGTCAGGGCTGTCCCCTGCATTTGATGGCGTAACTGTTGCGGGGAACGTCCTTCCAAGAGATTGGCGATCGCTTCTAGGGAACGCCCTGCATGGGAAAAGCCTTCGCGAATTAACTCCAAGGGCGGTCCACTCCCACTCGTCGGTTCCCCCAGCAACCAGCGACAAATCCGGTCATAGATTTCAAACTTCACCTCAGCCGGACTCATTTTAAAGATGCGATCGTCAATTAAGGCATCTCGATGTAAAATTCCCACCAAATACAGCATCAATGGACGAGTCAGCAGCGCCACTAAGTCAGGATTCGGAGATTGCGGCTGAAATACGCCACCATGCTTTAAGAAATTAAAATACGACTGGGCAATTGATTTGGATTGCAGTTTTGCCCACTGGAGAAACCACTTGCGGAATTCCTCCTTCGCCATCGGTTCAATGGCAATGCGCTGGAGTCGGCTTTGCAGTGGCGGTAGACTACTATGGCGATACCTACGCGCCAACACACCATCCAAGGTAACCGGGCGACTGGTCAGGATAATTTTGTGGCGAGGCGAATTTGACCCATTTTTCTGGGTATGGAACCGCATCACCTGATCCATAAATGTCCACAAGTGACGCTCCGTCTGGGGAGAACGGGGCAATTCATTCAAACCATCTAAAATCAGCAAACAAGGGGGGGAACTGCGAGAGAACCACCCGTCGGTATCCGTGAACCGTCCCACCGGGAAGGCTGTCTCCAAGGTTTGCTCCAAGGTTTGACCCAAGGTAACATCCCGCAGGCGAATAATCACAGGCATCCACTGGGGATACAGCTCTTGCGCTACCCGTGCCGCTAACATCTGACAGAAACTGGTCTTACCACAGCCACCATCGGCTTCAATCACCGCAATACTGTTTTTGTCATTCAGTTGAGCCATCACCCATGCCATTAAATCTGTCGGTGGCGAGGAAGCAGCAGCGAGATAGGCAGGGTCGAGATCCTGTTTGCGGCGTCGTTCCCGGTTTTCTTGTCCCAGCGTGGTAGGGAGGCGTCTGCCGTTCAGGGACACGTAGATTTCCTTGAGGGAAAAGGGTTCGGCAAATAAGGGTTCGCTTAAGGACCGGGACAGTTCCGCCCGATAATATTCTCGATCCAAATCCAGGGTCAATTGGGGCGTGGAAAATTCTTCCTCCTCATCCTCTTCTGGAGGGGTGTTGAGGGTGTTACTTAAATGACCTAACCGAACAAACTTTTGCAGTTGCGCCAAGGGTAGCGCATTTTCGGCAATCACCTTGAGCAAATGACCCGCGAGTCCATTACTTAACCGTTGGGTTAATAACTTCGCTTCCGTTTCCTCCGCCCCATTCGCCACAAACCAGGCGATCGCTAAATTATTCATCTGCTGCACCAGAAAGGAATTTGCCACAGATGACAGGGCTTGTTCAGCTTGGGAATCACTGAGACGTCCGGGGCGCAGGGTTTTCAGTAGAGCAATCAATTGGGGATCAACCAGAGGTTCATCAATATTCGGTGACGCCGGGACTTGGGCGCGGTTGACCCAGGGTCTTCGCAGTTGGGCTTCTTGCTCTAAAATTCCTTGTAATGCGTTCAGATACGCCACCTGAAAACTCAGCCAGGTGCCTTCACTCCGGCGTAAGGGCTTCTTGCGACTCAAAATCCGCAGCAACCCCACCGTTAACTGAGACAAAATCGGCGCGACTTGCCAAGCGACAGTTAACGGTAACTCCAACACTTCGGTCAAGACACTAATCGCAAAGGGATTCAGACTCTTAACCTCCATGTCTTGGGCAATGCGAAACGCAATGCCCGCCAACTGGGCGTTATCCTGTCCCAGTTGGGCAAGTTCAATGTGGCGTTCTGCTAGCCAATGGCGAATGCTCAGCCTCATGCCACCCTAACTACTCCAAAACGATTCCTCATCTTATTGTGGACTCTATTGAACGGATTGCGAATCACCCAAATTTACGGTTGATTGGGAATACAATGATGGACAATAAACGGTGAACAATGAATTACCAGTTGTTTTCTATCTGTGTCCAAACGAGACTTGCCCCGATTTCATCTCCATACTTCCCTGCCTACTCGCCAACCTCGGGGACATAAGTTAGTCATCCGACTCGCAAGAGGCTCTAAGGCATCGAGTTTAGCAGAAACGGGACACTTAGATGCCAAAGTTGTCCGAGACAGGCGCTCAAACCCAGCCTACAAACTCCGCCAAGGTGTGTTTTTGCGGTGGTCATTGCTGTGGTTGATGATCGTGTCCGTTGTCGGCAGTATGGTCATTGGTGGTACATTATTACTCACCAAACTGCCACCTCCGGCAAATTGCCAACGCATTTCTCCTTTATCCCCGGATAGCGAACGATTATACTGCGCTCAACTGGCTGCCCAATCCGGAGAATTTGAGCAACTTCTAGAGGCGATCGCGATCGTTCAATATTGGTCGCCCAACCATTCCCTGTATCCCCAGGCGCAGCAACTACTGCAGGAATGGTCTCAAATGGTACTGCAATTTGCCCGGGAAACCCTGAATCAGGGAAACTATACCGATGCCCTGAAAATGGCGATGCAAATCCCTGTAAGTAGTCCCCTATATCCCGAAGCTCAAGCCCAAATCGCTACCTGGAAACAGGAACGAATCCAGGCTCAGGCAATTGTCAGTCAGGTTCAAGATGCCCTGAAAGTACAAAACTGGCAGCAGGCGGCTAAACTAATCAGCCAACTGTCACGCCTGAATGACCAATACTGGAGTGTATCCCGCTATGATACCCTGACCCAGCAGTTGGCGGCAGAAAAACAGGCGTGGACACAACTGCAAGAGGCACGAGATTTAGCCAAATCGAATCAACTGACAAAGATCGAACAAGCGATCGCGTTAGCAGCCAAGGTTGATCCTAATAGCTATATTAAAGCCCAAGCCCAGAGTGATCTGTCGAATTGGAGTCGCACCTTACTTAAAATTGCCGCCACTCGCTTCCAAAATCAAGAGTATCAGGGGGTGATTGAGGTTGCCCAAGGAATTCCGATTAATACCTCCCTGTATCAAGAAGCTCAAGATTGGTTACGCTTAGGGCAAGCCGGAAAACTGGTGCAACAAAACACTATCCTCGCCTTCATTGATGCCTTAACCGCTGTTCGCCAACTGGATGGCAAAAGTCCGGTGCAAACGTCAGCCGCCGCCCAAGCCATTCAGTGGGAGGCTCAACTCCAAGATCGCCTCCAGTTACGCCTTGCCCAAATGACTGCCAGCTTTGAGCAACGTCCCCTGCTACAGATGGCGATTGAACAAGCTGCCCTGATCACACCCGATCGCCCCCAGCGTATCCAAGCACAGACCAACATAGCCCAGTGGCGCAAACAGATTCAACATATCGACGATCGCAATACCCTCAGAACCGCCCAACAGTTAGCCGCCGGGGGAACCATTGATCAATTAAACGCCGCCGTCACCCAAGCCCGTAAAATTGAGCCAGGTCAACCTTTACGCCCCGAAGCCCAAACTGCGATCGCCCAATGGAATCGCCAAATCCAAACCCTAGAAGATCAACCCATCCTCGACTTAGCCCGCGCCTTCGCCCAACGTCGGGATTTAATCGCCGCCATTTCCACCGCCAATCAGATTCGTCCAGGTCGAATGCTGTATGCTGAAGCTCAAAGCGCGATCGCCCAATGGGTTGCCCAAATCCAAACCGCCCAAGATCGTCCCATCCTCGAAGCCGCCGCCGCCCTAGCCGCCCAAGGACGATTTGACGCCGCGATCGCCACCGCCGCCCAGATTCCCCCAGAACGGGCGCTTTACCAACAAGCCCAAGCCGCGATCGCTCTTTGGAAATCCCAACAGAATGGAGGGTAGGAGGATGGGGAGCAGGGGAAGCAGGGGAAGCAGGGGGAGCAGGGGAAGCAGGGGAAGCAGGGGGAGCGGGGGAAGCGGGGGAAGATGGGGAAGATGGGGAAGATGGGGAAGATGGGGAAGATGGGGAAGATGGGGAAGGTAAATGATCCATGACTAGAAAAGGGTTTTATGTGTAGGGGCGGGTTTCACTACTATCATTTTTTTGTTCACCATAATGTCACTAAACCCGCCCTGTCTAAATGACCAATGACCAATGACCAATGACCAATGACAAATAACGAATGACCAATGACAAATAACGAATGACCAATGACCAATGACCAATGACCAATGACCAATGACGAATAACGAATGACCAATGACAAATCAATCCACTCAAATCCTACTCATTGACGATGACCCAATTTTCCGATTAGGTTTAGTCACTGCCTTAGAAGCCTTTGCTGATTTAGATATCGTGGCTGAGGTGGATACAGCAACGGCAGCCTTGGAACGCCTAACCACCTTACTCCCCCAAGAACAGGTTAATTTAATTATCTTAGACTTGGCATTAGGGCGATCGCTCGGCAGTCCCCTAACCGGACTATCTTTATGCCAACAACTTAAAACCGATTATCCCAACCTACCCATCTTATTGCTAACCGCTCCATCTGAACCCAATCAACTCACCGCCGCCAAAGGTTTGGGAGTGGAAGGCTACTGTGCTAAAGGCTGTGCCATCACCTTAATTGTGGAAGCCATTCGACAAGTCAAAGCGGGTGAATCCTACTGGCAAATGTTACCCACCCCCGCCAATACATTACCTCCTCCTCGTTGGCATACCCAATTACGCCAGTCAGGATTACAACAAATTGAAGCCGCGTTAAAACAGGTAACAGCACAACTTCAACAGGGAAATTTATCCCGCCTAGATTGGCTATTTTGGACGGGACGCCGCCGAGAGTTATTAACAGCCCGTTGGCTGGTGAATCAACTATTACCGACAGATTCCGGACTTGTTCCCTCTAATAATAGTAATAGCCCTGTTGAACCTCAGCCACGTTTAAATCCTTCATCATCTCGTCCTCCTATTCCCCAAAATCGTCTGCGCCCATCCCCCACCAGTGCCTTATCTAAAACCTCCTCTGAGGCGTTGCAGTTTCAACCGTCTACACCCCAGGCGGTGACGTTGACCAAACTGGATTCTAGTTTGGCAAATCTGACGAATACTCCCTTGGAAATCGATATTCTGCAAGTAGAGAGACGCCGGGAATTACTGCGTACTGTCTTATACAAGTTCGAGGAGATGCTGGATGCTTTGCGCTTTTCCCAGGTAACGATGGAGCAATTGACCCAGAAACGATCGCGCTTATTACATGATTTATGGCAAGTTTCTGTAACTGACTTTTTTGGTCAATACTCAACCTTAGTTATCGGCAATCAAACCATCGAAATGGTTGAGATTTTGCGGCAAGATCGGGATGTCGTGCAAACGGCTATTTTGGATAAAATTCCTTTGGCGATTGAGTTATTAGGGAATCGCCTCTTTGAAGCCCCGTTGATGATTGATAATGTATCCTATCCTGCCCATACGCCAGAAGCAATGGCGCGAGCAGAATTATTGTTGCAGAATCTAATTATTCAAGTTGCTAATGGGGTAATCCAACCCCTGTTAAACGAATTTTCTGATATTGAAATTGTTAAGCATAATTTTTATGATAAACGGTTAATGTCCTCACGAGAAATTACCCGATTTAGAAATAATTTATCCTGGAAATATCGGCGGAATCAATATATCGATGAACCCCAAGCCATTTTTGAAAGTCGCTATGATTTATTTGTGTTGAGCGAAATTGGCATCAAAAAAGTCGCCATTTATTCCCCTAGACGCCAAGAATTAGAACAACTACAGGGTACTCAGCTAGCCGTCACCATCGCCTATGAACTTCGGGATGCGATCGCACCACGTTTACGGGGAACAGTCGGCTGGGTTGGTAAAGGCGTAGTTTATGTTTTAACGCAAGTCTTAGGACGAGGAATTGGTTTAATTCTACGGGGCGTTATTCAAGGCGTGGGTAGTGCATGGCAAGATACATGGTTTGGCAAAAATGGAGAACGAGGGAAGTGAAACTAAGTTCAATAAACCGAAACGTTTTCGGTTGCGATCGCAGGGGAGCAGGGGAGCAGGGGAGCAAAGTTTGTGATCGACTAAGTAGGTTGGTGGAAATAAAATCAACTATATTAATTTATTTAAATAGCGTAGGGGCGGGTTTAACCGATAACGTTTTGGTACAAACTGATAACATGACTAAACCCGCCCTTTGCTTAACCTGGATGTAGGACAAGTTCTAATCAGAAATCGCGATTGTTTTCTTGCCTAAAGAATCTAACCAACCAGGATAGAAACCGGGAATCTTGACTACCATTTTGTTCAGACAAGATTGTACCATCAGGCATAATTGCTCCACTCCAATCGGCTCCATTCAGATTAGCGGCACTAACCTCTGCACCACTCAAATTTGCTCCCTGTAAATCTGCCCGTTCCAAATTCGCCCAATTTAAATCAGAGTTGCTCAAGTTTGCACATCTCAACTTAACTTGACTGAGGTTAGCCCAATTCAGAATTACCCCACTCAAATTTGCCCCACTGAAATTCGCTCCCGTCAAATCTGCCCAACTGAGAACTTCGTCACTTAAATTGACGCATTGAAAATCCCGTTGTCCTGCTGCATATCGCTGTAGCAGTTCCTCTGCTGTCATTTTTATCGATTTATATGGGCTAAATCGATGGCTTTGGATATGATGGACACAAGGCTCTATGGGTTCTTTGCCCATACAGAAATAAGCAAGCTGCATACTGTTATATCCCCGATAAATTAACGTTGCAATTTTCGGTCATTTCGGGGAAAAAGTAATTGAACTAAATCTTAATAAAGGGTGAACGTGATCGCAGTTAAAGCTATACTGAAATCGGCGTTAAGCGTGACTGGAAAATCGAATACACCTGACGCAAGGCAACGCTCAGAAGTGATAAACGTCACAAGGGGAAGTAGGGGAGGGGAGGTGCGGAGGTGCAGATGGGGAAGCAAATGACAAATGACGAATGACAAATGACGATCCTCCACCTATTCAAAAACAACCTACGCTCAACCATTAGGAGAGCATAGGCTTCTAACTTTATTCTTAAGGTAGTAAAATGCGCCTGGATTCAGACTCCCCTGAAATGGCTAAACTTGCCCCGACAAAGGCATGATGGTTTGGACTTGCTTTGATAGTGGAGGCTGATGAATGGACAACTCCTTAGGCTAAAGTTTCTGGGCAGTATCCTAGTCCCATGGTAAACTGTTGGCGAAACGCTTCAATATCAGTCTTGTCAGGGTTACCATGAGATACCACAGCGACTTGATAGCGACGCATGACATCGATGGGAGATTGTCCGGTATCGAGGCTCCAAAACGCCATTTGCAAGCGCATGTCGGGTTGGAACGGAATTCCCAGTTCGCGCATGAAGGCTTGGAAATCTCCATGTTGCTGAGGCGTGAGGGGATGGTTCATTTTAACTTTAATGACCCAGCCATCAATTTGATGAATCACTGTTGTATATTGAACGGGAAGCTGGATCATGGAGTGGAGGTACTCAACCACTCGCAGTGTCAAACTCGCATTGGCTAAAAAATAAAGGTAATCCATAGGGCAGCTAGGGGTGGAGTCCAAGGAAGTGCTATACCTTCATTCTGACAACGGGGATCAGGAATTGGTAGGGGAAAAGCCCCCGCTCTCTACTGGGGGATCATACCCAATTCCGTTATTTTAGTTCTTGGTCTTGTATCTTTGGGGATTCGTACCCGATGGCACAAGGCAAGTCGCGGTATAGAGTAGAGCTACAACCCTGACCCGTTCATGACCTACCCAATTTGTCAAAAATTGCTCATAAGCTGTACTTGATCGAACCATCCATGACGAATGACCTATTGCTTTCCAGCTATAACTATGATCTGCCAGAGGGTCGGATTGCTCAAACACCCATTTCCCCTAGAGATAGTTCTCGTTTGCTCGTGGTTGAGTCTCCAACTCAGCACCAACACTGCATTTTCCGAGATTTACCTCAGTTGTTGCGTTCCGGCGACCTGTTGGTTTTGAATAATACCAGGGTAATCCCAGCTCGACTTTATGGTCGGAAGGTAACGGGTACGCCTGTAGAAGTGTTATTGCTGGAGGAACGGGAACAGAACTGTTGGTTGGCATTGGTGAAACCGGGACGACGGCTAAAAGTGGGTTCAACAATAGTCTTTGAACCGGATCAACCTATTGTTCCGGCAAGTCATGGGAAGACTCCCCTATCTTCAGACGATACAGAAACACCAAGACAGGACAATATAAAAAATAGATCTCCCCTGAAGGCAACAATTATTGCCAGAGATGATGCAACCAGTGGGCGTCTATTGCAGTTTGACCTACCCAAGGGGGAGTCCCTAGTCACCCTGTTACCTAACTATGGTCAAGTGCCTTTTCCGCCTTACATCACCCACTCTCAAGCCACACCCGATCAGTATCAAACCGTATACGCCCAAATCCCTGGTGCAGTAGCTGCGCCGACAGCCGGATTACATTTCACCCCTGAACTGTTGGAACAGTGTCACATAAGCGGAATTGAGCAGGCGTCGATTACCTTGCATGTTGGTGTTGGCACATTTCGCCCAGTGGAGGTAGAAGATGTAACGAATCATCAAATGCATGGCGAGTGGTTGGAGATACCCCCTGCAACGGTGGCACAAATTCAGCAAACAAAAGCCTCCGGGGGGCGGGTGATTGCCGTTGGCACAACCGTGGTTAGGGCGTTGGAAGGGGCAGCGGCGAGTGGGGAATTGCAACCCTATTGCGGCAAAACCGAATTATTTATTTATCCGGGCTATCAGTGGCAGGTGGTTGATGGGTTGATTACCAATTTTCACTTGCCCCGTTCCACGTTGTTGATGCTCGTGAGTGCATTGATTGGCAGAGAACGACTGTTGAAGTTGTATGCTGAAGCGATCGCGTATAATTATCGATTTTACTCCTTTGGTGATGCCATGCTGATTTTGCCAGAAGCAGTTAACCCTTAAAGGGCGAACCAATCGGGGAGTGAAATTGGCACTATTAAGTAAGATAGGACGCTATAAACCCTTTCCCCCGCCCATATTCCTTATTCAATTTCCCCATCGTCTTCTACCATGTCTAAACACTACCACTTCCGCTTTGGACTTGCCGCCGCCGCGATCGCACTCAGTTTCCTGTCGGTTAGTCCCGCCTTGTCCAATAGTCTACCCAAGCGTCAGCACAGTAAGCAGTTAGTTGAGGGACTATACACGAATGACCTAGAAGCGGCGACATTTTTTCAACAAGGTGTCATGCGCTACAATCGCGGCGATTTCAAAACCGCCGAGTTAGCCTTTCGCAAAGCCCTACAGGAAGATCCGTTTATCCCGATGGCACGATATTTACTGGGGAATGCCCTATTTCAGCAAGGTCAGATTTCCTCAGCCGCTGAACAATACCAGATGGCGATTGGTCTCGATCCGAATATGCCAGAGGCGCATTACAATCTGGGCTTGATGTTATACCAGCAAGGCAATATTGAGGAAGCGATTAGTGCTTATCAACAGGCGATCGCGATTGATCCCAATTTAGCCGCCGCTCGTTATAATCTAGGCTTGGCATTAGAAGCCCAAGGTAACGTTGAGGGAGCGCTGAGTGAATACACACAAGCGGTTCGCCTCAATCCCAACTCGGCGGTTGCCAAGTATAATCTGGCATTGCTCTTAGCCAAACAAAACCAAGTCGATTCTGCGATCGCGGCATTACGGCAAGCCCTTCGTAATGATTCACAATTCGTACAAGCCCATTACCAACTCGGATTGCTTCTAGCTCAACAAAACCAGATTACTGAAGCCAAAAATTCCTTTCTCAGAGCAACCCAAATTAATTCCCGATTTGCACCCGCTCACTATCGGCTGGGGCTAATTTTTCTGCAACAAGAGGATGTAGAAGAAGCTATTCGCAGATTTGATTGGGTAACGCGGCTCGATCCTGACAATGTGGATGCTTATCGCCAATTGGGAGCCGCACTGATTAAAAATGGCGAATATGAGCAAGCGATCGCGGCACTGGAACGCGCCATTTCACTCGATCCTTACGATTCGCTGGCGCACTACAATTTAGCCGTAGCGCTGCATCGCAATCAGCAGTATGAGGACGCGATTTCCGAATATCAACAAGCCATTCTGCTCAACCCAAAACTATCACTCGCGTTTTACAATCTGGGGATTGCCCTCCAGCAAGTTGGACGGGGACAAGAGGCGGTTTCTTTCCTTTTAGAAGCCAGGAACTTGTTTATTGAAGAAGGAAATTTGGAGAAAATTGATGCGGTTGATCAGTATCTGACCCAACTGAATATTTCATCAACTCCATCACCCAATTCCTTCCAGCCAATGCCTGCAATCACTGAAGAACCTTAGAAGATAGGAAGGAGGCAGAAGGTTACACTGGTGCTCCAACCCAAGGCAGTTTAATGCGGCTGTAGGGGCGCACAGACGTGCGCCCGGTTTAAGTAGTGGACTGACTGTTCTCTGTTCCCTAATCTCAACCGTTAACTTTAATCAAAGTCCACCTATTTAATCGCCAAATATATTCCACAATTTTAGCTGTATTACGTCAGACAAATGGTGCGTTACGCTTCGCTAACACACCCTACATTTAAATTACAATTCAGTTGACTTGGGGATCGATCGCCTCTATCTTTATCTTGACATAATGCTTCTGCTGTGCTTGGAATAGAGCAATCAGGCTAATGGTCGCTTGGGTGACTTTCCCTCAATTTTGCCTACAATTGCATAGGTGAGAGGAAAGAGTCCTACGCTAGATAGTGTTGCTTGCGCTAGGTTGTACTGTTATATCAAAATTGCCAGTATCCTTGGAGTTCTATTCATGTCCGTAGAATCCGCTATCAGCGAAGCTGCCATTGAGCAGAATCTGGAACAATTTCTCTTGGTGCTGTCGGTGTCTCTCAGCGTCGCCACGGTTTCCCGGATTTTTCCGTTGTTCCGCAAAATCCCTTATACCTTGCTTCTGGTTATTGTCGGCTTGGGTTTAGCCTTTGTCGATGTGCACCTAGTCAACCTATCCCCGGAACTGATTCTAGAGATTTTCCTCCCTCCCCTCCTGTTTGAAGCCGCCTGGAATATCCGTTGGCGGGATTTGCGGCGGGATTTAATCCCGGTGATTCTGTTTGCGGTGGTGGGGGTGGTGATTTCGGTGCTGGGAATTGCCTTTACCATTACCCAATTTACCGAATTACCCCTGGCGATCGCCCTATTAGTCGGCGCGAGTCTGGCGGCGACTGATCCCGTATCCGTTATCGCCCTATTTCGAGAATTGGGGGCGGATAAACGCCTGAAAACCCTGATGGAGGGGGAAAGCTTATTTAATGATGGTGTCGCCGTCGTCGCCTTTCTCTTATTAGTCGGTATTCCCCTCGGTACCCAGGAATTTTCTCTATCCACCACCGTCGCCCAATTCTTTACTTTTGTCGGAATTGGTATTGGTGTCGGTTGCTTAATCGGGTTTGGTATTTCCTTTCTCACCCAACGCTTTGATTTACCCCTCGTCGAACAATCCCTGACGTTAGTTTCTGCTTATGGCACTTACCTAATTACCGAAGAACTTGGCGGTTCTGGCGTAATTGGTGTAGTTACTGTGGGGTTAGTGCTGGGAAACTTTGGTTCCCGAATTGGCATGAACCCCCGCACTCGCTTAATTGTCTCCGAATTCTGGGATTTTCTGGCATTTTTTGTCAACTCAATTGTCTTTCTCCTCATTGGTGACCAAATTGATTTTCCCCGCTTGGGACAAAACCTCGGCTTAATTGGCGTTGCCATTGGCGCCGTTCTCTTCACCCGTGCCATCTCAATTTACGGCTTAGCCACGATTAGCAATGCACTTGTCAAGTCTGATATAGGATGGCGACAGCAAACGGTGTTGTGGTGGGGTGGATTACGGGGTTCGGTTTCCATCGCCCTAGCCTTAAGTGTTCCGGTGAGTTTGGAGGGACGACAAGATATTATTGTTACGGTTTTTGGCGTGGTACTGTTTACACTTTTAGTTGAGGGATTAACTACCCAATTCCTCCTGGAAAAACTGGATTTAATTGGTGATCAACCTGTGCGTCAAAAATATTCTGAGGCAATTGCCCGTCGTGTGGCACTCAATCGAGTCAAAGATTATTTAGAGTCAGCAACGACTAACAACGAAATGAATTCAGAATTTTGTCAGTATCAGATAAAACTGGTTGATGGTCAACTCGAAAGTATTCACACCGAGCTTGACCAATTACTCCATCACCATCCTCAGTTACAAAACTTAGATATGGAACAACTGCAAGAACGAATGGTTGATATCGAGGCGGATACCTACGCTGAATTTATCCGCGCTGGACGTTTAACTGAGAACCTTTCCCCCTTACTCCAGGAAGCCTTAATTGAAGCCGATGAAAAGCTGATTGAGAGTGACTGATACCAAATAATAGTGTAGAGACGCGCCATGGCGCGTCTGAGTTTTGAGGGGGGGATCGAGTATTCCCAGAAACCGGGTTTCTCGTAAGGAAACAACAAATATCGACATTTCACCAAAGAAACCCGGTTTCTTGACCGAAGTTCTACATACTGAAATTATGAAACGTAGACTTTTTATTATAACGCTCTTATTCGTAATTTGTTGCGTCCTTCCTGCTCAAGCTGAAAATTTGCCAGCACTTGATCAAAGTAGCGTTGAAACTCAACAACCAATCCAGTCACCGTTAAAGTCGTACTTTCTAAACGTTTTAGCAGGGGGATCACGACAATCGATTCAGCTTGATTCACCAGCAACGCAACTGATTATTTATGTTCAGCGAGGAGAAAAGCCGATTCGCTGTGGTGATTGTATGAAAACCTATAATTGTACTCCAGGAAAGCCGCTAAAAATTAACGTCGATCCCACTACACCCATTAAAAAAATTTGGGCAGAGAATCCTTATGAGAAACAGGTGCGCCTACGCCTCGATGTTCTTGAAGAATTGACATCCTCACCGGACTGAAATCACGGTGATTCCCCAGGAATCGAATAGCTGCTAAAGGATTTGATAGAATCAACTAATTCGGTTTGATGCTAGTTTATCAGCCCAACGGGTTGTTTCCGGTAATCGATATTTCGGAGTGCAGCGCAGGACATAATCGATCGCAGTAGGTAAGCTGATCAGATGACCTGGAGAGACATACAGAGGCTTCACCCCAGTCCGCGATCGCACAACTGCGCCAATCACCTCTCCCCGATGTCGTAAGGGTTGCCAATTTCCTTTCTCTGGGGGTAGTTCCTCATGCTGACCAATTAATCGCGACTTCGCTACCCCAATCGTAGGTACTGTAATCAATAAACCTAAATGACAAGCCAAACCAAAGCGCCGGGGATGGGCAATTCCTTGACCATCACATAAAATTAGATCCGGAGTTATCTTAATCTCAGATAAAGCATCCAGTACCACAGGAACTTCCCGAAACGAGAGAAACCCTGGAATATAGGGAAACGTTGTCGGGCGACGTGCGATCGCC
Source organism: Coleofasciculus sp. E1-EBD-02 (assembly GCF_040218245.1). Taxonomy (NCBI): domain Bacteria; kingdom Bacillati; phylum Cyanobacteriota; class Cyanophyceae; order Coleofasciculales; family Coleofasciculaceae; genus Coleofasciculus; species Coleofasciculus sp. E1-EBD-02. The sequence goes on from NZ_JAVJQN010000050.1 coordinate 27,227, forward strand.
TGTTCGATCAGTTGCAATTCCGGAAAACTCAAAACCGCAACGGCGGCGCGGGAAATCGCATAATTGTCCTCAAAACCAACATCCACACCCGCCACATACTTTACCTCACCCAATTGATCCGAGGTAATAATTTCACGACTGAGTTGGTTTTGAATCGCCGTCGCTTCCTCAACCGTCAGAGTCCACGAGTGGCGCTGATAAATTTCCATGTTGATAATTACTAAGTCGTCGGACAAAAGAAAACATCACGCCCACTAAGTTTTGTCAACAAGCCGCCAACCCTTACAAATGACGAATGACAAATGACAAATGACAATCCTATTTAGTCCTGAAACACCATAATTGTCCCCGAATAACACGCCACCCAAACCTGATTCGTTTCTGGATCATACGTAATTCCAATCGGATTAGCATTGGTATTCACCGTTTGCTCAATTGACATATCACGAGTACGCACTTTACTCATGGTATTTGAGTGATAATTCACCACATACAGAAATTCACCATCATCGGATATATCCATGCTGCGGGGGGCATTCCCAGTGACAACTTTGCGTAAAACCTTACCTGTAAATAAATCAATTTTAGCCACCGTTCCTTCCCCATTTAGCGTGGCGTAGAGATACTGACCACCTGGATCAATACTTAAATGACGTGGTGAATTTCCAATATTTTTGATCCAGTCGAGTGAGAAATCATTTAAATCGACAACCGCAATATCATAAGACCCCATCACCGCCACATACGCTTTTTGGGATGCCGCATCAACCGCAATCCCACGGGGATAGCGACCCAATTTAATCCGCCGCACTTCCTGATTTTGCTGAATATCGACAACGCTTAAATCCCAACTGCACCAATTACTGACTAGGGCAAACCGATTATCGGGGCTAGTGGCGACAAATTTAGGCACAGACCCGACTTCAATCACTTGGTCAATCGCTAAATTATCGGTACTGATGCGATACAAAAAACTATTGTCTGTTTTTTGCGAGGGGCTACATTTGTCACTCCCTGGATTATTAAATCCTGAACCATACATTTGGTAATTAGACACCCAGGCATATTTTCCATTATCGGAAAAAGCTGCTTCTACAGGAGATCCTTTATAGGTTCCGTTCCCCTTAGAATGTCCATATTTCTGCAAATTCACGGCATCGGCAATCGTTTTGACCAAATTATACTGGCGGTCATACACCGTAATCGTATGACTGTACATCATATTCTGGGCAAAAAATAGACCCCGACCTGAATGCACAATAGATTTAGGGGAAATTTTGCCAGAAATGGTTTCTTTTAGCGTCATCTGGCTGGACTGACGTTGCTCATCGTTCTTTTTTTTTTCGCTGTCTTCGTCAATAAAACTGTCCTGATTAAAGGGACTATTGTCGGAATTTTCTGTCGGTGTAGAGAACGAATCTTGATTCAAAGGAATCGGGTCGTAATTTTCCTCCGGTTTGATGAATGAGTCCTGAGTAAAGGTACTCTCGTCAGCGTTGTCCTCTGATGTAGATTGATTTAACTCCGAAGTCGAAGACTCAATTGGGGATTCTGTTGTCGTAGCAGAGGGCAATTCTAATCTCGCTTTGGTGATAGCACCCACCATCCAATCTACGGTTAATCCCTTGGCTTTTTGATATTGAATTACGGCATTTTCGGTGAGGTTGCCATAATATCCCGTGATTGGTCCGTCATAATACCCCTGTGCTTGTAAGGTTCTCTGTAGCGCCGTTACATCTGAATTGCGACTCCCTCGCTTGAGAACTAAACCAGGATTCGCGAATCCCATGCGATCCTCTGTCGCTTCCGTTGAGGGGGCAGTTTGTGAGGCGGATGACACTGGAGTCGATTCTAATGCCGCACGGGTTTTAGGTCCAGCAATCCCATCTACGGTTAATCCCTTGGCTTGTTGCAGTTGAATCACGGCGTCTTGGGTCGTTGAACCATAGTACCCGGTAATCGGTCCATTAAAATAGCCAGCCACTTGTAAATTTCGCTGGAGAGAGGTGACTTGAGAATTGCGATCGCCCCGTTGGAGAATAAAATTGGGTCGGGCAGATACGGCGGGTTTCTCCGGTTCTGGTATGGGTGACTCAAACTCTAGAGGTGTATCAACACTCGCATCCGTTGCTGAGGTGGCGTCAGACTCTAATGTGGCGGTAGTATTCGCCCCAACGATACCATCTGGGCTAAGTCCGTTAGCTTGTTGAAATTGGATGACGGCGGCTTCGGTTAAGGGTCCATAGTACCCGGTAATCGGTCCATTAAAGTACCCCTCAGCTTGCAGCGTTTTCTGAAGAGTCGTCACCTCAGCCCCACTATTTCCTTTCCGCAACGCTAAAACGGGACTGGCTAGGCTAACAATAAACAGCGCCATGCTTAAGAAGATAAAGGGAATCCAAGCCGCACTCAGGGGCTTTTTCCGGTCGATTGGTATAAATATGCTGGAACTGGCGGGGGGTTTGGGTTCGGAGGTTGCCAATGCTTCATCAGTGACCGCCACATGAAGGGAGGCAGGGTTTTCCATTGTTCTCTATTTTCTTAGCACATTCTCCGTTATGCTATACCATTCGCCGTAGCTCGGCAAAGAAAAGTTTAAAAATCTCTACCCCAGCTTACCTGCTTTATCGCAACCGACAGATTAAGTAGGTTGGTAGAAATCAGCCCAATAGTATTAAGTTTTGTAACTATACCTCAAACTCTTACTGTTCCCTGTGTCCTCATGGTCAACTTGAGTTGAGTCCAATGACTTACTAGGCGCGATCGCATTGATCATTTAGAATGTATAAAGGTGATTACCCTACCTTTCCCCTAGAGGTTACTGCTGCATCATACCAACCGCCTGCAAACACCTCTAAACCAAACAAGCAAGGCGGTCAAGGGAAAATTTAGTGGGTCTGTTACTTCTACCCTCCAGTCCTGAGTCCAAAACCTAGTCTGGATAATCGTTTCAGTCATCGATGCGACTGAAAATTTTTCATAGATATAAAGTAACGAATTTGATTGCATTAACCGTATTAGTGTGATTCAAGTTACATTTAGGGAGTGCAATCAATTACCCAGACCAACAGAAATTATCACGTTACGGTCAATCTACCTATCACAATGCACTACCTTAAAATCGTGGATACTAAAAATTAGTTTCTTTCCATGAGGGGACTTTTCTTATGCAAATGCAAATGCCAAATACCCTAGAGCAACTCCCTGAAGGCGGAATGGGCATTAAAATTATTTCCCAGATAGCCGATGAGATCAGATACATTCGTACCCGAGACCATAAAAATTGTTTGTTCATCAGCAAAGCCTATGACCAAGAACCTGTTAAAAGACTACCGAAATGCCACCAAAAGAATTTATTTGCTCGGTTAATTTGTTTCTGCCAACGTCTGATTTTGATGTTGGTCAATTCCTATCGCAGAAACCGGGCGAAGTCTCGTTATCGAAACCTGAGGCTTACCGTCAATAGCGACCTAAATTCTGTAGAGCAAATTTTAGAATGGTATGGACAGCTTCAGCATTTACCCATTCCCCAACAGGTTTGGCAGTTAGGTCAAATCGCCCTGGTTGAGGCGTTTACAAATGTTGTTCGTCACGCCCACAAAGGCTTATCCCAATCGACTCCCGTTGACTTGGAAATCACGGTATACAATCATCGTTTAGACATGAAAATTTGGGACTATGGACAGCCTTTTGATTTAGAATCCAAGTTGAAAGAAGTTTAGCCACAAAATGATTGCTCATTTAGAGTTCCCCAGTCTCTGGGCTTTAAAACATTGTTTCTTTAGGAATCATCAAGACTAAACAGACGACTGATAAACCGAGTTAGGGTAAAGAATTGCCGATGTAATCCCGCCGGGTGAGTTTAATCTATAAGCCTCATCTGGCAACTGGACTTCCCCCATCTCCATCACTGCTGTCCCCATCTCCAGTTTCTGAGGAGATAAGTAGAATCATCTTGTACTTCCTCATCAATGATAGTATCGTTGTGTTAGGGTGACTCCTAGAGAAAAATGCAGCGATTGAAAAAATTACTCCTTCTATTCAAAAATTCTTGTGGGGACAGTGCATTTCTGGGTGCGATTGAACAGGTTGAGGGCATTGTCTCCAAGATTTTGTCTGTAGTGATGATTGCTGTCATCTTGGTGGCAATGTTCGATCTGATTATCGTTCTCTCTCAACAATTGCTGGTTGAACCCTTCGGTTTCTTTAATGAAAGCTTGTTTGAAATTTTTGGGCTATTTTTAAATGTTCTGATTGCCCTGGAAATTCTGGAAAATATTACGGCTTATCTGCGGAAGCATGTTGTTCAAGTTGAACTGGTTATCGTCACCTCCCTAATTGCCGTTGCCCGTAAAATTATTATTCTCAACCTTGACAAAACCGGAGGACTTGAAATTATTGGTTTAGCCCTGGCGATTCTCTCTCTCTCCATCAGTTACTGGATTATCCGCCGCACTACAGCAAAAAAACCTCATTGAAGAATTTGTCTTATGTCATATCATGTCAGCTTAAACAGTGACCATCTCCTTACATAATTGTGATTTAAACTATGACTCACTTCTTCCAATTTGAGCAAGATTTCGTCGATTCCTTACGCTGCATCCCTATGCAGGTACGAATGAAATTAGACACCTGTGGCGTCAAACTTAAATTAGCCCACTGGCATCAATTCACCCAGAAAGAACGTCAGACGTTAGTGGAAATGCCCACAACCACAGCCCAAGAAAGCCAAGCGTATCGGCAGTACTTACAAGACTTGGTGACGAACTATACAGATCAATCTGCCTCGGAACTGCCTATCGATCCTAATCCAGCCTGGATGGATGCGACGATAATTCCTGAGGATGTTCAAACGAAAGCCCAAGAAGTTGGCGTTTCCCTCATGCCTGAACAGTGGGAAGCCCTAACTCCCACCCAGCGCTTTGCCCTAATTAAACTTAGTCGCCCTAGTCATGAAAACCGAAACTTTTTGCCTGCACTCAAAGAATTTAAGATTATGTAATTGTCATTCGTCATTCGTTATACCAAATCCGGGGAACGCTACCCCCGTTATAACCCAGTCCGCGTAGGCGGACTTAGTTTGTGTAGCAGCGATTTCAATCGCCTCCTCTTGCTTGTCATTCGTCATTCGTCATTTGTTCATGGATAATTCCCTTAGTTCATTGCCATGCGATTTAAGGAATTAGAAATTGACGATTGAGATGATCGAACATTTGAATCTACCTGCTTTTGATAGACCTTTGAACAACAGTACTGCTCTAGATTAGGTTCAATAGGGATTTCAATCACAAACTCTGTTCCCTGACCTGGTGACGAAAAGCACTTGAGATGTCCACCATGCTTTTCCACCACGATCTGATAACTAATAGATAAGCCTAATCCCGTACCCTTGCCAACAGGTTTGGTCGTAAAGAAGGGGTCAAATAGTCGCTGCTTAACGGAATCGGGAATACCCACGCCATTATCGGCAATCCGAATAGCAATCCAGTTTTCGTTGATCACCTGCGTACCAACCTCAATCATGGGGTTTTTGGATGAAGTACCCTCGCCCAATGCGCCTTTCTCTACCCCTTCTTCTAAGGCATCAAGTGCGTTACACAGAATATTCATGAACACTTGGTTCAATTGTCCTGCATAGCACTCGATCAAGGGTAAGTCACCATAGTTTTTGACAACGGTAATTGCGCTTTGCTTTGCTTTACCTTTGATGCGACTTTGCAGAATCAACAGGGTATTATTAATGCCTTCATGAATATCCACCGAGGTTTTCTCGGCACGATCCAAATGGGAGAAGTTCCGCAGCGATCGCACGATTTGATAGATCCGATCTGCCCCCACTTTCATCGAATGCAGTAATTTGGGCAGATCTGTGGTAATGAAATTGAGATCGATGAGTTCGATATGCTCTTGAACGTTAGCTGAGGGTTGGGGACTAGATTCCTGATAAAGTTCAAGTAACTCTAATATATCCTGAAAGTATTGCTCGGCGTAATTCAGGTTCCCATAGATAAAGTTAACCGGGTTGTTAATTTCGTGAGCAACGCCAGCCACTAATTGCCCTAAACTCGACATTTTTTCGGAGTGGACGAGTTGAGCTTGAGTATGTTTGAGCTTTTGCAGGGCGTCTTGCAATTGCTGAGTCTGTTGTTCCAACTGGGCTTGCGATCGCCGCAGTTGATGTTCGACTTGCTTACGTTCCTTAATTTCCCGTCTGAGTCGCTGATTAACTTGTACCAGTTCAGCCGTGCGTTCGGTAACCCGTCGTTCTAAGTCATCATGAGCATTTTGTAGCGCTTCTTGTGCCAGTTTGCGTTCAGTGATATCGCGGACTACCTTGGTAAACCCGCGCAATCGCTCTTTCTTGTCGTACAGCGCTGTAATCACTGCATTTGCCCAAAACTTTGATCCATCCTGGCGAACTCGGTAACTTTCGTCCTCAAATCGACCATTTTCTGCTGCAATTTTTAGGGCTTGCTCCAGTTTACCTGCCTGAACATCTTCGGGTAAGTAAAATCGAGACACAGATTCGCCGAGAATCTCGTCTTCTCGATACCCATTAATCCGTTCAGCCCCTTGATTCCAACTGATGACCCGTCCCTCTGGGTCTAGCATATAAATGGCATAGTCTTTAACATTTTCCACCAGACAGCGAAAGCGTTCTTCACTATCTCGTAGGGCTTCCTTAGATTGCTTGCATTCAGTTTGATCGCGCACTACGGCGTAAATCAATTGATTTTCGGGGTGGATGGAAGCATTCCACAACAGTGATTTGTATGATCCATCGGCACAACGACAGCGATTTCTAAACTGGATTGATGCTGTAGGATTATGGGTAAGGGTTTCTAGCTTTGCGATCGTTAATCGTTGATCGTGTGGATGAATCAAATCCAGCCAAGGTTGTGCTAAAAGTTCCTGATTAGTAAAGCCGAGTATTTCTTCCCATCGGGGATTAAGTTGCTGGAAATGATCATCTTTCCCCAACACGCACAGCATATCCAACGAGAGCGTGAAAAAAGGATCGGAAGCCTGACTCCCGGTGCTTGGGGTTGGCGGTAAGAAATTTAGCATTTTATAGCTGGGGCTTTATTATTGGAACTCTTAATCTTTATTTTTCTGGAGATTAAGAGTTGTAGATGCGGGTTCCCCGGTTATTCGTTCGTCTCCTTAAGGTTAAGTTTAAGGGAGTTTAGACCTAGCGATTCGCTGTAACGATTGGACTTTCTATTCGATATGATTAGTTTTTTCTATAGATAAACCGGAGCCGTTGGTCAAGGACACACATCGGTCATTGGCGTCAACTTAACGGTTAACTGGGTGGTTGTTTAGGCGATCGCGTTTAGGTAGATACCTGTATTGAGCCTTGTTACACCTATGGTTTGGCACACCAGGATAATTGTAGCATAGCTGACATCTTTCTTCACAACTGGAATAAGTAGGGCTTTCTGCACAAAGCCGAAACCCTTAGCTATCAACACTTAGAGCCGTAGAGAAAGTTGTTCATCTTCAAGGAAATGTGAGACTATCTTGAAAACTATGCCAATAGAATCACCGAAAATGTACCATTGCTCTCCCTGCTCCCTCTGCTTCCCCTGCTTCCCCTGCTCTCTAACCCCACCACAAGACTTATTTAGCAGACCTAAGTAGGTCGGGGGAAAACTGGGGAAGCTCAGTTTGACAGCCTGTCTTTTGACAAGGGTTTGCCGCTTTGCCAGAATCAAGAGCCAAATATTATCAGCTTCAGTGTCTCATGTCCAAAATATCTTCTCACCACCACAAGCCTCAAGTTTTTGCCATCGGAATTGCTCCACTGGGAATCGTATCTATTGGTGTAGTCCCCATGGGAGTAATTTCAATTGGCTTTGTTCCCATGGGAGTGTTCTCCCTAGGTTCTGTAGCCATGGGAGTCTTCTCGGCTGGGCTAGTTTCTATGGGAACAATAGCTGTTGGTTTTCAAACGATGGGCTTAGTGAGTATTGGTTCAATGGGTATGGGGAATATTCGTATTCCTATCGGCGCTGAAGAATCCCTCTCTCATCCCGACAACCATTCTCTTCCCACGCCAAACCAACCCCATCATGATTCTCACTAAGTTGTCATTTGTCATTTGTCATTTGTCATTTGTCATTTGTCATTTGTCATTTGTCATTTGTCATTTGTCATTTGTCATTTGTCATTTGTCATTTGTCATTTGTCATTTGCTCTAAAAAACTGAAAATCATCGGTGAAACGGTATTAAAAATAGCGGCAAACATGAGAATAAACACCAAATAAATAAGTATAGATGAGTCGGGTTAGGTAAATGGATGTCAGCTAAAAGCGCTTCTATCCGTTCCTCAAGACGATTTTTAGGTGCAGTACAGCTAAAAGCCGCACAGACACTTTCCGAATGCATCAGCGGTGTGCTTACAACCGTCAATAGAGATTCCGCTAACAGTAAAAAATCAACCCGTTGTGCTGCCCATTGATCGGCTCTGATTTCTCGTAACAGTAATAGTTCTTGCCATAGCGCTTCTGTATTAGTTAATCCATAAGAAAATCGCCGCATCCAGCCTAACCAAAAGAACCAAAATGTATCCCGATAATGAAAATGCCCGTCTTCATGGGTGAGAACCGCTTGCAAATGATCAGCATCCAGCGTCTCTAATAAGCCTTGACTCACCACCAGTTCCGGTTGCCAAAATCCGACTTGAGCGCTAAAAACTAAGGGTGTGTTGAGAAGGCGGATTGCTCTACCATGAAGGGTTTGCTGAGGATAGGTGCGAACCTGTTGCCAAGAACGCCATCCGGCAAACGCTAGTTTCAACCCTGAAATTCCCACAAATCCTAAGAAAGTGCCAGCTAACCCATAACTGAACCAGCCCTCCCATCGCCAAACCATTTGCCCTTGGGGTCCCATGCAGACGATAGAGATTGCTGTCATCATCAGTAGCAGTGGTGGAAATAAGAACTTGGTTAAGGCATTTTGCCAGCGCTGCTGATAACTACCCTCGTTTCCTGACCAACTGGTTCGGGTTAACCAAGCCACGGCTAAAGCGCTCAGAATTAGGATTAGATGAATCATTTTTTTTCCTCCCTCGCTTCGCGGATGGCTTGTAAGCGTTGGGCGATCGCGTCGAGTTGTTCTAGACTAGCTTGGTCGAGACTATCGGCAAAGGCGGCGATGATATCAGGATTTCCCACCGCCAGGAATCGCTTCAACTGATCATGGGCTTGCAGTATCCGCGCCTGTTCCTGCGAGAGCAAGGGTTGCCAACGAAATGCCCGATCTTTGCGATCGCACGTTAGCCAGCCTTTTTGGGTGAGGCGGCGCAATACTGTGGTTACGGAAGCATAGGCTAACTCTCGGTCTGGATCAGCCAAGATTCGTTCGTGGATATCTTTGGTGGTAGCCGAACCGAGTTGCCAAATAATCTCTAAGATTTCTGCCTCTAATGGACCAAGGGAGAGTTGTTTGGGGCGGTAACTGGGCATGGGAACCATAGAGATGCAATTAAAATCAGGGAATTGAATACCCAGTTTACGCGAATTTGACCTCAAACGCTGATTTGATATTGGCTGGGATACACTTATCGCGGCTCAAACAGCTAATCGGCTAAATTGGGATGCCCCCAATTTATCCCCACAGCCGACGCCGAGGAGATCCATTGAGACGTTGATGAGTATCAGCTAGCAAACCAGGAATATCCAGTTGTTCCGGACAACGGGGTAAGCAGTCACCACAGCTTGTACACCGATTCCCTTTTACCCCAGCAAACCAATGACCCGCATTTTCAAACATGCCATAGCGGTATGTCCCGTAATCTGTCATATCATAAGCTACAGCTAAATTCCGCAGCCTTAATACCTCTGGAATATTAATCATTTCCGGACAGGGCAAACATTGGTAACATTGGCTACAGCGATCCGTTCCCAATGCGGTCTCAGCTTGGGTTTCTAACCGAGAAAATACCTCAAGTTCCTGGGGAGTCAGGGAGTCATCTCGATCCGCAACGGCTAACGGCGCGTCCAATTCCTGTGGATTAGCCGGTCCTACACTCAGGGTGGTAATTCGGCGATCGCTCAATAAAAAACGATAGTTCAACTCCAGTGGCGAGAAGGGATAGCAGAGTTCAACCAGTTTCGCTGGGGGAGTGTACAATCGTCCACCCTTATCCGCCGGAGATATGATAAACACCCCCATATCCTTCTGATGCGCTAATTCTACGGCTGGAGCATGACGCTGAAAGACGTAGTAATAATGTAGGTTGATAAATTCAAATAAATTGGTCTGGATTGCCGCTAATATCACCTCTAGGGGAGCATGAGTGGAAAAGCCAAGGTGTCTAATCCGACCCTCTGCTAAGGCGTCTTGTATCGCCTGCATACACCCTCTAGAGGACTCCACCCAGGTCAGATGTTCCCAGGTGTTGATCCCATGAATGGCTAAGCAATCCAGATAGTCAAGCTGTAGACGCTCTAAGGATTCATCAATCCACTGATCCATGACCTGAGGATCAGGCGTTGGCGGTAGCTTGGTGGTAATCGTGAGTTGGTCTCGGGGTACGGGTAATTTTTTGAGGATATTCCCCAAATACGGCTCACTCTTACCATAACTACGGGCGGTTTCTAGGTGATTAATCCCGTTCGCGATCGCGTACTGTATGGTTTCATCAGCATCGGACTCACCCGCCAAGCAGCGCATGGTTCCCAGGGAAAACACAGATAGCCACAGATTGGTTTTCCCAAACCGTCGATAATGCATTTCTCATCTTTGTATCATTTAAGCTTCACCGCCCGTTTTAAATCCTTTATGCTGGGAAAAGTCTTCCGGTCGGATGCTCGATACAAACTCTCGGAAAGCCTGTCGTTCCTCTTCATCCGCATCTCGATCAACGGGTATTGATGCATCAGCGATAACTTCTTCCATCACCCAGATTGGACTATCTGTGCGAAGCGCGATCGAGATCGCATCACTGGGTCTAGCATCAATTTCTTTTTTAGCTTCACCCTGACGAACGCAGAGGATCGCATAGAAGGTATTATCTTGGAGGGAGTGGATAATAATCCGCTCCAGCTTCATCTCCCATGTTTCCATGAGACCCACAAACAGATCATGTGTCAGAGGGCGGGGAGCTTTTTGGCGTTCCAAAGCGCTGATAATTGCTTTTGCCTGATCTTGTCCAATGTAAATCGGCAGAGCGCGTCGCTCTAGTGAGTCTTTCAGCAGCACGATTGGGCTACGGGTGACAGCATCTAATGCAATTCCAGCAACTTTCATTTCAATCATTAGCTTAGCCTCTAGAATACAGTCGGCGTCGAGGGCATCAAAGCGAAGCAGTCAAGCCACATTGGATGGATTAAAACTAGAACAAGCATACTAGCTTTATCTTACTTCACCGATTAACCCCAAAATCAGTCCTCTATCATTGAATTGGGCAGAGATCAAAAAGATTATCTTCTCCAAGTATGCCCCAGTCTCAGGACGTTTGTTTCGGGACTTTATGAAAAAAACACATAACCGTTTATCCTTGTCCCCAATAGCTCTCTAGTGGTTAACCTCCCTCGCTTTGGTGAACTGTCACCTCCTTGCTTTGTCTCCTAACCTTAAGATAGACTCGTTTTGATAAGTGATGAAGTCGGTGTTTCAAGGGTTGATATTGCCAACTCTGGCTTGATGTATACGCGGTATTTGGATAGTCCCCATCGCTAAACACGAATGAGTTCAGAAGAGTTCCTCAGTTTGACTTCCCCTTCACTACCCCTACAATCATTTTATCACGGAGCCTCTATAATCAGTGTTCCCAGACCAGTTACTTTGATAACAGCGTGTTCACAGGATTAATTCAAGCACTAGGAACCTTGCAACCGCTAGGCGGCGATCGCTTTCAGTTGTCTTGTCTTCCTGACAAGGCAGCCGTGATTCTACACAATCTTGCCATTGGTGATAGTGTAGCCGTCGATGGAATATGCTTGACTGTTGAAGAAATTTTGTCCCAAGGTTTTGTGGCAACAGCTTCAGATGAAACCTTGAGCCGTACTACTCTGGGGCAACGACATCAGGCAGCCACTTATGTGAATTTGGAAACATCGATACGAGTAGGCAGTAAACTAGGGGGACATTTTGTCACGGGTCACATTGATGGGATTGGTTCACTTCAGGATTCTGTAAAAACAGCAAATTCCTGGATTATGTGTTTTACTGCACCAGCATCCTTACAAAAGTCATGGCAGCGTCACATTGCTCGGTTTTTGGTGCCAAAGGGAAGTATTGCCGTCAATGGCGTCAGTTTGACCATTGCTGAGTGTGATCCCCAAGGGAGTTGGTTTAAGGTGGCAGTTATTCCCCACAGTTATGCTCAAACCAATTTAAGTTATTTGCAGCCTGGGCAATGGGTGAACTTAGAAAGCGATATTTTAGGCAAGTATGTTGAGAAACTCTTAGGACATCAAGTGCCTAGTGGGAATTCTTTACCGATGAATGATATTTCCCCCGAATTTCTCGCCGAACACGGGTACTTGTGAATTATGAAGTAGATCAAAGTGGGGGTAACTCAGGCTGGCGTCAACACGCAACTCAAATAGCGTAATCATTCTGTATCGCATCATCTAGTACAGACTATAGGTTTCTCCCTCACTATTTTTTAGGATTTTTTCACTCCTTCAGACAATAGCGTTTATCTTGAAAATATAGTTGTCGCCATAAAGGTTAGGAGTAACCACAGATGGTAAAATTTGAATCACTTTCGCGTCTACCCACTAGCCAGGAGTTACCCTGCTCCGATGATACCCCTGTGGATAATGAACTACAAAATTTAGTTCCTAACTTACTACTGAGTATCCTGTCGTTCATTTGGCAAGAACGCCAGGATTGGTTTTTAGGTGTCGATATGGGGATCTACTACCTTTATGAAAACAAACGCCAACCTGTGCTAGTCCCCGATGGGTTTCTCAGTATAGGTGTACCGAGGCGTTCAGGTGAATCCGGACGACTCAGCTATGTATTGTGGGAAGAAAATAATATTCAGCCTATCCTGGCGATTGAAATTATCTCCAAAAAATACAACAATGAGTATGAAGACAAAAAAGAAAGATATGCTCAGTTAGGTGTACTTTACTACCTGATTTATAACCCCAATTACTGGCAAAGAGACGAACATCACCCCTTGGAATTATATCGTTTAGAACAGGGAGAATATATTTTACAAACTGGGGAACCTTACTGGATGCCAGAAGTGGGTTTAGGTATTGGGAGAGGCATAGGAACCTACGTGGCTTGGACAAGGGAATGGTTATTCTGGTACGACGAACAAGGCAAAGCTTATCCGCTTCCGGAAGAACTTATTGAACAGGAACGTCAACGAGCAGAAAGAGCCGAAAGAGCGTTGCAACAACAACAGCAGCAAACTGTAACTCGACTTTTCTCCTTGGGTTTAACTTTAGAACAAATTGCCACAGCTTGTAGTCTTTCCGTAGAAGAGATTAGAGCTATTCTTGAGTAAAGTGAGAACGTTAGATCAGTTTAAGGGAGTTGAGTAAAAACAAAATCCCCCGCCTATTAACGGGGGATTCGCTATAAATGGGTGTTACCAGATCAACAATTAAGCCTTTACAGTTTGCTTAGTAACAGCCGCTAACTCGCCCTTGGCATACTTAGCCGCAAACTCATCCAATGTGATTTGCTTAATCTTGCTCGCATTACCCGCCGTACCGAATTGCTGATAACGATCCGAGCAAACCTGCTTCATGTACTTAATAGAAGGCTTCATGAAATGGCGCGGGTCAAAGTTTTTGGGATCTTTGGCAGCCGCTTCACGGATTGCTGCGGTGATAGCCAAACGATTGTCGGTATCAATGTTCACCTTACGCACACCGCTCTTAATGCCCTTTTGAATCTCTTCTACAGGCACACCGTAAGTTTCCGGAATTGCACCACCATACTGGTTGATCATGTCAAGCCACTCTTGGGGTACAGAGGAGGAACCGTGCATGACCAAATGGGTATTAGGTAGACGGTTATGAATTTCCTCAATCCGGCTGATGGCAAGGATTTCACCCGTGGGCTTACGAGTAAACTTGTAAGCACCGTGGCTCGTGCCAATGGCTACGGCTAAAGCATCAACTTGGGTGCGCTCAACAAACTCAACGGCTTGATCCGGGTCAGTCAACAATTGTTCGCGGGACAGCTTACCTTCTGCACCGTGACCATCTTCCTTGTCACCCATACCCGTTTCCAAAGAACCGAGACAACCCAGTTCCCCTTCAACGCTGACACCGACAGAGTGAGCAACTTTTACCACTTCAGCCGTGACATTTACGTTGTACTCGAAGCTAGCTGGAGTTTTGGCATCTTCTTCCAGCGAACCGTCCATCATCACACTGGTGAAACCATTGCGGATAGCAGAGTAGCAAGTAGCTGGACCATTCCCATGGTCTTGGTGCATGGCAATGGGGATATGGGGGTAAGTTTCCACTGCTGCCGTGATCAAGTGGCGCAGGAAGTTCTCACCTGCATATTTGCGAGCGCCGCGAGAGGCTTGTAGAATCACGGGGCTGTCAGCTTCATCAGCAGCCTGCATAATTGCCAGAATCTGCTCCATGTTGTTAACGTTATAGGCTGGAATGCCATAGCCATTCTCTGCCGCATGATCTAAAAGCAGCCGCATGGGTACGAGCGCCATAAAAAAGTCCTCCTAACTTTAGGTGTTTTGTCAGCTAGTCGTTTCTAGAAACTTAATTCTTAGAATAATCTTAAGATATTTTTCAGTTTATAGGAAATTATCTCGTCAAGATTCTAAAATTAGTCTTCTTTATCAACTCCATAGTGCCTGACTATAAAGAAAAATAAATAAATATGACAAAATGGGTCGCCTGGGATTCGAACCCAAGACCAATCGGTTAAAAGCCGAGTGCTCTACCGCTGAGCTAGCGACCCAAAGTCATGCGCGTTTTCAAGCGCCGTTTTCTACAATAGCAGAAATCACCAAAAATGTAGAGTGTTTTTCAAAAAAAAGTGACGTTGAGTTGTACGGAAGTCTCCAAACTCTCTCCAGGAGCCAATTTGGTGAGATCCTCTCCCGTATTTAATGCGTTACGGGGAGCGCTCCAGGGTTCCAAACAGTAATAGTCTTTGCCTTTAACCGTCCAGAAGACTAGAGTTGAGTAGAGTTCATCATAGCTCAGGGTTAGTTTTAACCGTCGTTGCTGGTCTGTCACCGTTGCCGATTGATCGGTGACTTGGCGAAAGGCGACATCAATTTCATCCTCACTCCAATCAAAGCCGCCCGTGAAGGGGGAAACTTGTCCGGTTAGCTGATCCCGATACTCCGCCGCCGGAATCTCGAACTGGAGTTGGGTTTTATCTGAAGTTAAGAAATACGGATGCAGTCCTGTGGAAAAGGGCATCACCTCTGACGACTGATTGGTATAGTGCTGGAAAATCGTCAAGGTATTGCCCTGAAGTTGGTACGTGAAGGTGAGTTGCCAGTCGAAGGGATATACAGCGCGAGTTTGGTCATTGCTATTGAGGACTAGGGTAAGGCTAACCAAGTCATCGGTCACTCGTTCTGTGACCTGCCAGGGCAAATCGCGGGCGAAACCATGCTGTTTGAGCTGATATTGTTTGCCTTTATGGGTGTAGGTATTGTCCGGTAAGTTGCCGCAGATGGGAAACAGAATCGGGATACCCCCCCGCACACTCAAGGTCGGGTCTCGAAACCGTTCGGCATCGAAGTAGAGGATGTCCTGACCTTGAACACTCCAGTGAGAAATTAGACCGCCGCGTTCGGGAACGACTTCCAACCGAGACTGAGAGTCTTGGGCAGTGAGGATATAGGTTGAGTATTGCTCCTGTTTGAGCGCGATCGCAAACATCTGTCTGTTGATTTCCTTAATAATTGAGCGGCTGGAGTTAGCGGCACGACTAACTTTAACAAACTCTTCTCAAAAAAACGGTGCTAATTTTACAAATTCTTAACAAAAAGCCTTTAGGATAGTACATAAGCAATTCTTGTAATTGAGGGTTCAGGGGTGCCTACAGGCAGTAAGTTGGTTATAGAGTGACACACATCACTCTAAATTGCGTTGAAAATCACACCAAGCAACTGACACTTATCAAGGTCTTTAACGGGAAGATCGTCGATAGTGTTAGGAGTACCCCCTATGATTACAAATGCTTGGCTACCATGATTCTTCGCACTCTTGTCCAATCGGCTCTTAAAACCGGCTGCCTCAGCGTTGCTTCTGAGGGGCTAATTCGCCAAATTCTGGAAATAAAAGGGTATCAAACATCAGACCTTGAGGCTTTGACTGTGCTTTATGAGGCGGTGAAGTCGGGTCAAATAGAGCGGGAGGCTCATAATACTCGTTTTCTGTCATTTCCGGATCTGCACAGGCAAAGTGCTTTAACAGGCGTGTAAATCCCCCAGCTTCAACTGGGATCAACATAGAGTGATCAGTAACCAAGGATCTACAGCAGGTTTTGCCTCACGTTTCAGGGAAAAATTTGAAATCGGCTGGGCTGGAAGCCAATCAAGGGAGTCGTCTGTTAGCAAAAATCTGGATTTAAGTACCGCGAAATGGAATAGCGTTAGCTGACTTGTCCGGCGATTCATCTCACGGCGTAGTTTTTTCATTGAGTCAGTTAACGGAGTGAGGCTCAATTCCCCTATACTCCCATTCCGGCATAAAACTATGGAACTAAAATCTAGCAATGATAAGGATTTCAGCCATTAACAGTACCTAATCTTATAGTGGGAAGGGAGTAAGTTACCAGTTTAATTCCTTTCAAGTGTGATTTGTCAAGCAACAAAAGGTTGGCAAGTCGGCGGTGAAAGTAAACCCTTAACTTGATTGTGCGAGAAGTCTCCCGCCATAATCTACGATTTGGCGGCGAGATGAATCGTGCCTTGTGACCAAACTTGTTTTTATAAAGTTAGGCTTAAGAGACTTTACTATCAATTATCTTGTATCTTGATATGTTAGAGTAAAAGGAATAGGCTAGAACTCTAGCCGCAAACCGTGAAAACCAAGCGGCAAAAACAATATTCTGCCTTGGAAGGGCGGCTGCGCGGGTTCTCCCTGAGAGGAGATAAAGGTTGGATTCCAACCAGAGACGCTGAGTAAGACCAATATGCTTTCGGGTATAGCGGCTTCGGTGAATGAGACGCGAAGCCTACACCATAGCGTTAGCTTGGTGTAGGTAGTTCACACACCTACGTAGTACCTATCAGCCAGGATGTATAACCTGGATTAAAGTGCGCTAGTCTCAATGGCGAAATACACGGTTTTCTTTCCTTTGTGTGGCTTTTTACCAATGCCAATCCCTCAAATATCAGTTATTTGCTCACAGGTGAAATTGCTCTCCACCTTTACCTTGAGCCAAATTATAGCCAATGTTGTCCCAATTCCATTGAAGATCTCAAGGTTTTTTCTGTCTAGTGAAAAACATCCTGAATTGATGATTAAAATTCCGGTGAAATGCCAGCTAAACTTTTAAGCATTGACCGAGAAGTAAAACAATAGTAGGGATATCGTCGTTGACGAGGGAAAACTGAGTCACCTTATCCGAAGTTAAGCTTGGATAAAAACTGTCCCTGAATTATCCTAAAGACCGGGGCGACTTGCTCCCAGACGTATTGGAAGAGTTATCTGCTTAGGAGAAGCCAAATATGCTACACCGCAAGATTTATCAACTGTGTTGCGATGGTCGTGAGGTCTGTATTTTCTTGCGGGATCAGCAACGTTGGATTGAACGCGCTCATATTGTTGATATTGAAGGGGATTTAGTCACCATTCGCTACGAAACTGACGAAGAAGACGAAATTTGCTCCTGGGAGGAAATGGTTCGCTTAGAAAGCATCGGTTCAGTTACTCAAAAACTGGCTTCTGTGACACGAGGAAATTTTGACCCGCTCGTGTCTGACGATTGTCCAGAAGCGGAACAAATTCACCCGCGCTTCCCTGAATCGAATCAAGAGTAAAAAATTAGGCGTCATTGGTCATTGGTCATTGGTCATTGGTCATTGGTCATTGGTCATTGGTCCTTTGTTTACCCCCCGCTCCTCTGCTCCTCTAGAAGGGCGTATTTAATCTAGGGGCGGGTTTTACTACTCTCATTCAGGGTTGCACCCAGATATGAATAAACCCGCCCCGACAAAGTTGTCACCATAAGTTATAGCGCTAGGCAATAGGCAATAGCCAGCTTCCCCTGCTCCCTACCCCATCACAAGACTTATTCAGCAAAACCTAACTAAGTTTCTGGGGGAGGTGCGATCGGCTCAAACACTGGACAATATCCTTCCGGTGTCACTTTAAAGGAGTAGAGGGGAGAGGCAGAATTCCAGCAGCGCTGACCCCGTTGATGGCGACAGTTGGCACAACACTCAATATTAGCAGGCATTTTCACCGAACTGCTCTGATTAAGCAGTTCCCGTTGGGACAAGCCGCGTAACACCAGTTCCTCTCCTTGCCAACGAGCTTCCACTAAACCGGTATCCGCAAAATCTTGCCAGCGCGGGTCAGCCGCAATTGCCTCTGGTAACGTGATAGTAACCACCGTACCAAACTCGGTTAGCTCTCCTTCGTAATTGGTTTCTGGTGGTGGTGCGGGTTGGATAAATGTTTCTCCAATTGGCAGTTCAATTAGAGTTCCTGCTGATGGGGTATGGAGATGATAGCGATTTTGTAACTCTTCCAATCCAGCTAAGTCAGCTAGGTATGTAGGAGAGCCATGAACAAAAATAATATGTTGAGGACGAAGATTATGGATTAACTGAGTGGTTCCTAAACAATCACTATGCTCAGTTAACCGATACGTTTCTACATCTGTAATGTTCAAGTCAGGGGTTGGAGGCGGATATCTCAGGCGTTCGGGTTGCAGCACTGTCCAAGATGTGGGGTTAGAATGACAGTAAACCCTCAAGTCAGCCGTTTCGTCAGTCAGAACAATGCTGGTGTTTTGAGCGATCGCACTTCGTTGCTGCTCATCTAAGCGACGCACACGCGGTTTCACCCGTTCATCCCAAAACAAGGGTTGATGGCGAGCAAAGTTTTGTACCGATGGTGGGAGATGAGGTAGGAGTTCTAAGTAGGCATCGCATCCCTTGGCAACCGTACCATCCACCCAAATATCCAGATTGCGTCCAGTAAACTGGTGATGACTCCGTAGCAGCATCAAGATTTCTTGACCCAAACCCAAGGTGGGTACTGGTAGCAAAATAGAGCGATTCTCCGCCAGTGCTTGATCAATCCGTTCGACGAGTTGATTCTCTTGTTGCCGTCGATGGGGGTGTCGCGCCGTCCCATAACTTCCTTCAATAATCAAGACATCTAGGTTTGTACCTCGTAAGGCTTCAATTGACAACCCTTCAACCAACCGCGAATTTGAGATAAAGAAGTCACCCGTATACAGGAGTTGATACGTGCGATTTGGACTTGTATAGGTTAATAAAAATGCAGCAGCTCCCGGTAGATGTCCTGCGGGAAACAATTGCACGCTTAATCCTTCTCGGAATTCAATTGGCGATCGCCAAGGAAGCGCTTGACAGAATCCGGGAATTTCCTTTGGAGGTAAATGCGTCCAGTTTAGGGGTAATAGTTGAGTTGTGACTTCACTGGCGTAAATTGGTAATTGCGGAAATGCTTGGTGTAGTGCTAGCAACCCCTGGGCATGATCGCTATGGGCGTGGCTACATAAAACCACATCCGCCGGCAAATTAGCTTGAGCTTTTAGAGGCGAAATGTTTTCTAACCCACAATCGATTAGGATGCGGTGGGGTCCCATTTGCACCAACAAACAAACTCCCTCTGCACCATGACCAACACCATAGGCAAAACAGGCTAATTGATCATCCTCTGCTGAGGATGTCACTGGGCGTTGATTGCTCATGAACTTTGAGAAGACGGTTCTGCGCTTTGCCAGTTGATTGACAACCAACTCACTTGAAGAACCCTATACATCGACAATGCTTCTAAACCTTATTCCTCAGCATTTTTAGCCTAATATTTTCGGTTAACTGTCTAGAAAACCTGATTCTATCAACGAGTGTATTGACGGTATACAAACAGACGATATATGAGCAGCAGGCTACTGCTCAATATGATGTCGTAATCTGGACTAGCTTATCCCAGATTAGTGGGCTGAACCGTTGCCGTGATAGTTATCTGAATCGTAGAACCCGTTCTTAGTGCCAAAAATCAGAGCGGATACGGTAAAAAGAATGGTTAAGACCACTAAAATCAGTTTGATATCCATCTATAGTTTACTTACTTTTATCTAAAAAACAGGATCTGAAACTCTAGTGACGTACTCCTACAGTCAATCAAAGGTTAGCCCTTCGACTACGCTCAGGGCTACTTCGACTACGCTCAGGGCTAAACTGTAGGCTTCTCCTCTCCAAAAGGAGATTCGCGTTTTATAGTGAGGCGACGCCCAACCCCACTTCAAGCAATACATAGCAGCTCCTTTGTACTGCTAGGATTTTACCTACCTACAGTTAAAGTCTTTTTCTAGATAGAACCCTATATCCTAGGTTGTCTTGGTTCAATTTACTTGGGGCAATGGGTTAGCTTTGAATTAATTAACCCTTGTACACAAGTATATTATGGCGATTCGGATCACGTCAAATTGAAAATTATGACGTGAGGCTCCTCGCCTATTGATCTGAATACTTTTGACCGATCAGTATTGTGGTCTGTTTAGTATAGATATCCATTTTACCACGAAATTTTGGGTCAGGTTGAATCAGCTTTTCACGTACCAGGAGGGCAAGCCGGGAAAGCATGATGAACATACTTGCCCACCGTCCTGTAATTGACCTATCCGCACCTAGGAGTGACACTAAGCTGGTGACAAGATTTGAACTTGCGACCGGCTGATTACAAATCAGCTGCTCTACCACTGAGCTACACCAGCAACTTCGTTTAGCATAACAAATTATATCAGCAGTAGGGAAGGGTTGACACTCCCCAGCCTTTATTACCCCCTGCAAGAGGAGGCGATTGAAATCGCTGCTACACAAACTTTCGTTCGCCTGCGCGGACTGGGTTATAACGGGGGTAGCGTTCCCCGGATTTGGTATCACAACCGGATTGTCAAACGTTTAATAGTACGGGTTTTGGCAATAACCGGGCTAGAATCTGCTTGAGTACCATCACCGTCCAATCCACATCGGCTTCTGTGGTTTGTCGCCCCAACGTCAGGCGAATGCCCCTCAATGCCTCTGATTCAGAGTAGCCCATTGCCGATAAAATCGGACTGGGATTTAGTTTGCCACTATCACAGGCAGAACCCGCACTAATGCCAATCCCTGCCAGATTAAGCTGACGCACCATCGTTTTGCCTGTTACTCCCTCCAATTGAGATGCTGGGATATTGGTTAGGCAAAAACTAACATGATGAGGTAAGCGGTGTTGCAGCGAACCTGTGGGTTTTAAGTAAGGAATGTTGCTAAGTTGATTAAACAAGCGATCGCGTAACTGAATTAACCGAGGTGTTTCCGTTGCTAGTTCGGCTGTTGCTAATTCGGCGGCGATACCAAATCCTGCGATCGCGGGAACAGCCTGTGTCCCTGAACGCTGTTGCATTTCCTGTCCCCCACCCCACAATAGAGATACCAATTCAACGCCGGGACGTACATACAGCGCCCCTACTCCTTGGGGTCCATAAATCTTGTGACTTGAGATTGACAGCAAATCCACAGGTAACTGTCGTACATCAATGGGCAATCGTCCAGCTACTTGTACCGCATCGGTATGGAACAGTACCCCATGATCCTGGGCAATTTGCCCCAGTGCTTCAATGGGTTGTAACGTTCCCACTTCACTTTGACCATAGATGACGGATACTAATACTGTATTCGGTTGTAGGGCGTCTTCCAAATCACGGGGATTGACTCGCCCCTCACTATCCACCGACAATCGAGTCACTTGCCAGCCCCAGGTTTCCAACCAACGCACAGGTTGAGCGATCGCGGAATGTTCCACGCTAGAAATTACAATATGCTGGGGTGTCTTGTAGTTTTGAGCAATCCCCATAATGGCTAAATTATCTGCCTCTGTACCACCTGAGGTAAAAATCAACCCATCGGCTGGCGCATTAATTAAGCCAGCCACTTGCATTCTCGACTGTTCCACGACAGTGGCAGACCGTTGTCCCCACTCATGTAAGCTAGAGGGATTACCCCACTGCTGAGTCAATACCCCTTGCATCGCCGCGATCGCTTCTGGGCGGGGGGGTGTCGTGGCGCTGTAATCGAGATAGATTTGCATAGTTATAGTGTCATTTGTCTTTCGTCATTTGTCATTTGTCAGGGAACAGGGAATAGGGAACAGGGAACACCTCGACTTCGCTCGGTGTGTCATAGGGAACAGGTAAGGTAGAGTTTTGAGTTAACTTCCTCATCTCCCTCATCTCCCCCAGATCCCTCTACTCGCCGGGTTTATCCACATTGTAGTCCTCGTGGGACAAGACAGCGTAGGGAACTAACAAACTCCCGTAATCATGACAAATCATCCGGTAGTTACGGGTAACCGGGATACTGACAATCCAGCGATTGTGGCGTAGTCGCTTACCGCCAAACTCTCGGTAGTTCTTTTGTTCTTCCAATCCGGCAATAATCACACGGGCTTTGACCACGACATGGGTGGGCAAATCCTTTAAGTCAATGGGATCGTTGTCAAACGTAGACTCCCATTCTTGCTTTTGTTGCTTTTTAGCTTCCCGTGCCTTGTTTTCTTGCTCACATCGGTGGCAGGTTTGACCATACCCCTTATGACCGCACGGAAATGTCTTTTTTCGTCTCGACATAGAACGGTGGTATGGGTTCAAACCCTAGACGTGACCATGTTGTCTTCTTGATAGTGATTTCCCCCATTCAGGTTGTGGAAAACGTGATTGAAGTTGTCCATTGTATTTTTATGTTAGTTCAATAGGGACAAATCCTTGAGCCTTATTTCCAACTGAATCAGAAAAACACCGATCAGCCGTTTTAACCAAATGCCTCAGAGTCCCCTGTATCTTATACTTTCCTAGCTTCTCCGGCTTGTCTCAATCGATCAATTTCCATTGGCAGCCTACTAGGTTTGTGTCCCCGTAGATGATAAAAAATAATCAAAGCAATAAATGAATCTAATCGAGATTCAATGACACAATCATACTGGCATCAAGGTATCATCTGGTTTATTGTACTAACTCTGTCCGCTTGTCAACCTCCTCCAGTTCAAGTTCACCGTCCACCTCCTTTACCGCAAGATCCCTTTGTTCAGGTCTACTTTAACCATTCCCCCTCGACAACCTACAAGGAACCCTATCGCTTAGTGACTCGACCGGGCGATAATTTAGAGCAGATTATTATCCAAGCGATCGCGACGGCTCAATCCACGGTCGATGTTGCTGTCCAAGAGTTACGCTTGCCGCAAATTGCTCAAGCCTTGGTCAAACGACATCAAGCAGGGGTTAGGGTCAGGGTTATCGTAGAAAATACCTACAACCGCCCTTGGAGTGAAATCTCAGCTCAAGATATCGCTAATCTTCCGCCTCGGGAACGCGATCGCGCCCAAGAGAATTTACGGTTAATTGACCGTAATAACGATGGCAAGCTGACTCCCACTGAAATTAATCAGCGAGATGCTCTAGTTATTTTACGAAATGCTGGCGTTCCTATCCTAGACGATACAGCCGATGGCTCTAAAGGTAGCGGCTTAATGCACCATAAGTTCGTCGTTGTGGATGGATATACGGTTATGGTGACATCCGCTAACTTTACTACCAGTGATATTCATGGCGACTTTCAAGCACCGGATAGTCGGGGTAATGCCAACAATCTCCTTAAAATTGAGAGTGTGGAATTAGCCAATTCCTTTACGGAAGAATTTAACCAGATGTGGGGAGATGGACCCGGTGGCGCACCCGACAGTCGGTTTGGTCTCAAAAAGTCACAACGCCCTCCCCAACAGGTGACACTCGGAGATACCACTCTGGTGGTAAGGTTTTCGCCTACGTCACCGACTCAACCCTGGAGTCAAAGCAGTAATGGTTTCATTGATCAAATCCTGCAAAGCGCTACCCAAACCATTGAACTGGCATTATTTGTCTTTTCCGAACAGCGACTAGCAGATCAGTTACAAACTGCCCATGAACAGGGTGTCCAAGTTCAGGCGTTAATCGACCCCAGTTTTGCCTATCGCTACTATAGCGAAGGACTGGATTTATTAGGTGTGGCGCTGAGTAATCAATGTCGCTATGAAGCCCGTAATCGCCCTTGGCAAAATCCGATCGCCACAGTCGGTGTTCCCAAACTCCCATCCGGCGATCTGTTACATCATAAGTTTGGGGTGGTAGATGGAAAATTGGTAATTACAGGGTCTCATAATTGGTCAGCCTCAGCCAATACTCAAAACGACGAGACATTGTTGGTGATTAATAGTCCTTTAGTCGCCGCTCATTTTGAACGTGAATTTGAACGCCTCTACACGAATGCCATACTGGGGGTTCCGGTGGCGGTGCAGCGCAGTATTCAGAACCAGCAGCAATCCTGTCCCCAGATTACTCAGGCAAATGATCCGAACGCCCCAAGTTTTAGGGGGATAGTCAACCTCAACACCGCCACCCAGGAAGAACTGGAAACGCTACCCGGAATCGGACCCAAACTGGCTGAGCGAATTATTACCGCGCGATCGCAAAAGCCATTCACGTCATTAGCTGACCTTGACCAGGTTTCAGGTGTCGGACCTCATCTACTCCAGCAGTTAGATGGGCGAGTGACGTGGTAATCCTACCCAATTATCAGGCTATGAAATATTTTCCTTTTTGTAGGGGCGGGTTTTACCGATAACGTTCTGTCGATGTCCGACAACTTAACTAAACCCGCCCTTGTGGGGAAGCAGAGAGATAATTTTGATCGGTGGGTATTTAATAACGCTGAACGACTCGCGCCATTTCCCGCTCATCCTGACGCCGCTTAATGGTCTCACGCTTGTCGTGCAATTTTTTACCCTTACACAGACCCAGACTCACTTTCACTAAGCCTCGCTTTAAATACATTTTCAACGGCACCAGCGTTAACCCCTGTTGTTCTACCTTGCCAACGAGTTTGCTGATTTCCTGCTTGTGCAGCAACAGTTTACGGGTGCGAACTGGATCGTGATTGAAGTAGAGGCTGCTACTTTGGTACGGCGAGACATGTACGTTCAACAGCCAAGCCTCACCATTGCGAACCAGGGCGTACCCATCTCGCAAATTGACCCGACCCTCGCGAATGGACTTAACTTCTGTCCCTTTTAATTCTATGCCCGCTTCGTAAGTCTCTAAAATCTCATAGCGGAAGCGTGCTTGCCGATTATCGGCAACAACCTTGAACCCTTTACTTTGATCACTCATACTAATCACCTTAACGTCTGACACTGGAAATTGTGATGTTAGACAATCGCCCCAGAAAACCCTCCAAAGGTAAAGTTTTGTTAAAAGGTTGACAATTTCTGGAAAAACCGTAAAAATAGATACAGAACAAATGAATCGTTCATCTCTCTAGACATCAGTCAGTTAGCAATTAGCCGTGAAGGATGATTAGGGAGACGGAAGTAGGGACAACTCCCGAAGGAACGCGCCTCATCTCACTACAGTTACATTACGAGGCGAATACCATGAAACTTACTTATCGCGGTAGCAAATACGAATACAATGCCCCTACGGTAGAAACTGTCGAATCAAAGGCTGGTGGTAAGTACCGGGGTTGGGACTGGCGATTCCGCAATTTGAAAAATCCGCCAGTGTTACAACCACGAGTCAACCTGCAGTATCGCGGCGTTCGTTATCAAACACCGGGGACTGTTGCTAATAATGGTGTTGCGTCAGAAAAAGCACCCACTTTAGTGTCCAGTCAAGAGAAAGCTCGTTCTCGGATGAGCAAGCAGCAACGAGTCCTCAAAAACCGTCAGCTTTCGATGTTGTACCGTTCAGCGACAGAAGTTGGATTGGCAACTCGTTAAGGGCTGATGGCATTCCAACTGAATTAAAACTAGAGTAGAGATGTTGCATGCAACGTCTCTACTTTTTGCAGTTGGCTTTATAGCGCTACGCGCTAGGCAATGGGCAATAGGCAATGGGCAATAGTGAAGAAAAACACTGACTCATCAAGGGATTGACCCTTCGACCCTTCGGCACACTCAGGGCGTCGCTTCGCGGCAATTGAGCCTGTCGAAATTCAGGGTCAAGCGATTTAAATTTTTCTTCTTTTGTCCTAACGTGTGTGCGTAGTGCTATAAAGCTTAATCTCTAAGGGTTAATGCCACAAACAAGCCGATAACAAATCCTAAGTCTAACGTGCAGACTAGACTCGCCTAAAATAGCGCCAGATGTACGGAAGACCCCTACATACAAGCTAAGGATTCAAATAACGAGACGCCATTTGCATCGCATCAGCAATATCCACATCGCCGTCACCATCTGTATCGAGGAATGAGTTCAGCACTGGATTCGAGCCTTCAGGATTTTGGTTATTTGTTCCCGTTTTGAGTAAATTCAGCACTAAGGGAACCAACATGGGTAACAGGGATTGAATGGTAGCAGCATTGAGTCCTGTCCGTTGTTCGGCTTCCTCGACTAACTGTTGGATTTGTGGTGTATTAAAGAGTAAATTGACCGCTTGATTGTTAGCACCTGTACCACTGAATTGGTTAATAAAGGATTGTGTCTCCTGTTCTCCTTCCGCTTCTCGCTTTTGTTGCAACGCGGGACGGGCATATTTGCCAACGATAGATAAAACGGATTGAATCGTGGAGGGGTCAGCATTGGCACTTTGGCTGAGGTTTTGCACGGTACTGAGGATGCCAGCTAATTGACCAGAACTGGCTTCCTGAGAGGGGTTATTAATCGCACCGAGAATTTGGTTGAATAAACTCATCGTTTTTTGGGCTGTAAAGAGTGTCTCTAATGATAAGCATTATCCATTAAGTATAATTCGTTACTCTTGCCTCACCACACGGTAACGTGGTTTCTATTACTCGTGCTGCCAGCTCTCATTGATACTCTCCGCCCATCGCTAAACTATAGTTATCACTCTTTTGCCTTCTACCCTCTGCCCTGGAGCCTTCTGAAACCATTATGCCCCTACCCCGCCTACTGACGCTAATTATCGGTCTCAGTATTATTCTGGGGCTAATCCTGTGGCTGATTGACTCGATTAATCGACTCTATTGGTCGTTAAATTCGCCTCTACTGGCAAATTTGCTGGTTTTATTGCTAATTGTCCTACTTATCCTGTTAATTGCCACGTTTGTTTATTACGTTTGGACATTCAGCCGCCCCAAATCCTCTCGCCGACGCCGCCCAACGCCAAAAGTGCCACAGGAAAAAACGGAAGCGGCTTCTGAAACGCTAAAAGCGGTGCGACAGCAGGTGCAGAACATTCAAGATGAGGTAGCCCAGCAAGCCCTGTTGAGTCGATCGCGTGAGATTGAGGCGACGTTAGCCCGTGGGGAACTGTTGGTTGTCATCTTTGGTACGGGTTCATCGGGGAAAACCTCTCTGATTAATGCTCTCATTGGGCAGATGGTGGGTCAAGTGGGCGCACCGATGGGAACCACAGATCAGGGACAAACGTATACGTTAACGTTGAAGGGAATAGAACGGCAGATTTTGATTACCGATACACCAGGGATTTTAGAGGCGGGGGTGGTGGGTACTCAACGGGAACAACTGGCGCGACAACTTGCCACGGAAGCCGATTTATTATTGTTTGTGGTGGATAATGACTTGCGACAGTCAGAATATGAACCGTTACGTCGTCTCGCGGATATTGGTAAGCGATCGCTGTTGGTGCTGAATAAAACCGATCTCTATACCGATACGGATAAAGAAACGATTCTAGCCCGGTTACGCCAGCAGGTACGCGGCTTTATTGCTGCATCGGATGTGGTAGCCATTGCCGCCAATCCCCAACCTGTACGATTAGAAAATGGGGAAGACTTCCAACCTGACCCTGATATCATCCCCTTAATCCGCCGTCTGGCGGCGGTGCTACGGGCTGAAGGGCAAGATTTAATTGCGGATAATATCTTACTCCAGTCTCAGCGTTTAGGCGAAGACGCCCGTCGTCTGATTGATCAGCAACGGCGGCGACAGGCGGAGAAAGTGGTGGAACGGTTTCAGTGGATTGGTGCTGGGGTGATTGCGGTTACGCCGTTACCTGTCGTCGATTTATTAGCAACGGCGGCGGTTAACGCCCAGATGGTGGTGGAAATTGGTCGAATTTATGGCTGTGATTTGAATATGGAACGGGGGAGAGAATTAGCGCTGTCTCTGGGAAAAACCTTAGCCAGTTTGGGAATTGTTCAAGGGGCGATGCAACTTCTATCAAGGGCGCTACAATTTCACATCGCTACCTATTTAGTTGGCAAAGCGATTCAAGGGGTAACGGCGGCGTATTTAATCCGAATTGCTGGGAAGAGTTTTATTGAATACTTCCGTCATGACCAAGACTGGGGCGATGGGGGAATGACAGAAGTGGTGGAGCAGCAATTTCAGCTAAACCGTAAGGATGAATTTATGAAAGTATTTATTCAGGACGCGATCGCACGAGTGGTTATGCCCCTGAGAGATGCTTCCGAGGTGAAAGATTTAAGAGATTCTCAACAGGACGACTGGGAACATTAAGCTCATTTGTCATTTGTCATTTGTCATTTGTCGCAGAACAGGAAACGGGGAACATAAAATTCATTATTTACAATTCACCATTTATCACTTGAACGCCCTGTGGTAACTGACTTACCGGGGCGGGAATCATTTCTCCGCGAAAGTCCAAAAGCTGAACCAAGAGAAGGTATGCCAGTGCCAGAAGTATGGAAATGGCTCCAGTAATAATTGCCACAATTTTTGAACGATTCATTGATAAATGGTGACTGGTGATTAGAAATTGCTGATTAGGAAAAACGGGGAACAAAAAACAGGAAATAGAGAATAGGAAACATTGTGAGTGATACCATATTACGGCTAATCTAAAAGCATAAGCCGCCGCTATTCTCGTTCAATTGTTCCACTAAATGTTTTATTCTACAGCATAAGAGTTGGTCAAGTCGAAACCTTGCTGAATGCAAATTTCTATTCCACCAACGCCCGTTGTCTTATGGTTGCCCCATCCACTCGGAGGTTATGATGGCTCAGGACTACTCCGGTCAAAATTTGCAAGGTCGCTCGTTTCGAGGCAGAACTGACTTGGCAGGTGCTAATTTTAGCCACGCTGACATACGAGGCGCAGATTTTAGCAATGCTATCCTAACGGGGGCAAATTTTAGCTATTGCCAAGCGGGATTACAGCAACACTGGGCAATGATTTTATTGCTGGTTGCTTTATTTCTATCCACGCTATCGGGTTTTGTTTCCGCCTTGGCGGGTGTGATCACCGGAGCGGCGCTGATTAGTCAGAACCTGATCGAAATCTTAGCGGGTGCGTTTATTTTAATCGCTTTGGGCGTTTTTGTCAGCCTGACGATCCGCCAAGGGCTGATTATGGCGTTAGGGGTTTGGGTTGTGGCAATTGTGGTAGCGGCAATGGTGGCAGTTCTGACAGGAGCCACAGCGGTAGCGGTAACTTTAGTCGCTGCCAGTGCTTTCGCCGTCGCTGCTGCTATTGCCATGGCAGTCGTGGCAGCCGGAGCCGCCGCTGGAGCTATCGCTGCTGCTAGTGCTGTCGCCATCGTCGCCGCCGGAGCTGGTGTCGTCGCCGCCGCCGGTTCAGTGGTTGTCGTTACGGCTGGGGCATCCGTGGTAGCAGCAACCAGTGCCGCAACAGTGGCGGTGATTGTGGCGGTGGGTGTGGCTGGACTTTCTGCTTATGTAAGCTGGCGAGCCTTAATCGGGGATAAAAACTACGGCTTCATTCGTCGGGTTGCGGTTGCCTTTGCTGCGATTGGGGGAACAAATTTTCAGGGTGCCGATTTAACGGACGCGGATTTCACCCAAGCCCTGCTCAAAAGCACCAATTTTAGACAAGCCAAGGTGACGCGCACTTGCTGGTTTCAAGCCAAAAAACTTGAACTGTCCCGTGTGGGAACAACCTATTTGGATCACCCCAAAATTCGGCAATTAGTGGTTACGGGTGAAGGACAAGAGGAAAACTTCGACAATCTTCGCTTACCGGAAACGAATCTGCGGGGGGCTAATTTAGTCGCGGCGAGTTTTATCAATAGCGATCTCAGCCACGCCAATTTGCAGTCGGCTAACCTAAAGGGGGCGACGCTAAAAAACACCAATTTAGATAGTACTGATCTAATTGGGGCTTGTCTGGTGGGCGCTTATATTGAAGAATGGAAGATCACAAGGAAAACCAAATTTGATCGGGTGCAGCGTCAGTATATCGTTCGACGATTGGGTCTGAAAAAACGACCGAAACGCTAACCCTTATCCAGAAACGGTTCGGGAAACTTTCCCACCTTAACCAGAGATAAACGTACAATCAAACTGGGCAATGCCATCGTGTTCTGCCGATCTTTACCAAAAGCGGCGGGAAGCCCACCTTCTTTTAGAGGGAGGGAAAACCACTTACCGCCGAGTTCAGAATCATCGTTAATTGTGGATTAGCC
This sequence comes from Coleofasciculus sp. E1-EBD-02, assembly GCF_040218245.1. Classification (NCBI taxonomy): domain Bacteria; kingdom Bacillati; phylum Cyanobacteriota; class Cyanophyceae; order Coleofasciculales; family Coleofasciculaceae; genus Coleofasciculus; species Coleofasciculus sp. E1-EBD-02. The sequence continues at coordinate 57,779 of NZ_JAVJQN010000050.1, forward strand.
ATGAACCCTGAATCGGAAATCCCCCTAGTTTGGCGGGGGATGAGTTTAACCGGATCTAAGATAGATGTGCGTCACCAGGAGGTTCTATGAATAAAAGACGCGAGATTTTCGCCCCCCACAGCCGTTCAAGGCGTAGACAACGAAGACGACAAATCGCTCTAGTCGCTGGAGTCGGACTCGCAGGTCTAATTTGGGGAGGAACGCTGATAGGTGGTAAGTATACCAGGGGGCTGGGTCAATTGACCATCCGGCTGCCATTTGTGCAGCATAATTCCTTTAACCCAGAAAAACAGAGCGACACGGCGGTTTTGCGACTCGCGTCTTTACCAGCGAACCAGCGAAAAGCCAAACTTGAGGCGATCGCGCAAGGAAAAAATTCCATTGATAAGTCTCGTGCGCGTTATCTTTTGGCAGCGGATTTAATTGCACAAGACAAGGGCAAGGAGGCGCTGCCTTGGTTAGAGGGATTGGAGTTGGACTATCCTGTCCTGGGTGGCTATATCGCGGTTAAACGCGCCCAAGCTTACGAACAGATTGGTGAGAAAACCAAAGCCCTAACGGAATGGCAAAACCTGCTGCAACGTTACGCGGATCAGCCCGTGGCGGCTTATGCGCTTCATGCTCTTTTCTCCCAGGAGTCTCAGTATCAGGAAGACGAGATCAAATCATTGTCCGCCAATCCGAGTTGGCAAGAGAAAATCCAGCAGGTTTATGAACCGCCTGTTGACGATCCCAAATACTGGGAGAAAGCCGTCGCTAACTATCCATCTCATCCGTTGATTCTGGAGTTAGCAAGACAGCGCCTCCAAGAGAATCCCGATCAGCCTGAGTTGATGCTGCTATTGGCTCGATATGCCTTTGATACCCCAGAAGTCACTCCAGATGTGACACCGATCTTAGACCAATTGGTGGGAAACTACGGTAGGGCGGTTGACTCCGATAATCAACCTCTAATTAAACCAGAGGATTGGCAAATGATCGCGGTGGGCTACTGGCGAGATCGAAAATATGGTCAAGCCAGCGCCGCTTATGCCAAAGCTCCCGAAACATCCAATAATGCCTATTTAGTGGCAAGAGCCCTCAAATTTGCCCAGAAGTACGCGGACGCTAAACGGGCATACGAACAGATGGTGAGTGATTTTCCCGACGCCGAGGAAACACCCGCCGCCCTGATTGAACTGGCGCAACTGCAACCGGATATTGAGTCAGTTCCCTATCTAGACGAAGTTGTTGAACGCTTCCCGGAACGCGCCGGAGAAGCCCTTTTGGTCAAAGCGGAAACCTTGGAACGCCTAGGGAGTTATCAAGCCGCCGAGGAAGCCCGCCAACAATTGATTGATGAGTATGGTGAGTCTGACGCCGCCGCCGCCTACCGTTGGCAAGTGGCGCGATCGCACGCTGAATCCGGCAATGTCGAGGCAGCATGGGAATGGGCAAAACCGATTACCACCGAAAATCCCCATCGTTTCATCGCACGTCAGGCTGGATTTTGGGTAGGCAAATGGGCAAGGGAATTGGGACGCCGACAGGATGCCCAAGCCGCATTCGAGCAGGTGATTACCCACCACCCCCAGTCTTACTATGCGTGGCGCTCTGCCGTGCAGCTAGGTTGGGATGTGGGCGACTTTAAAACCGTCCGTCAACTTGATCCGAAACTGGTTCTGCCGAAAACCCGACCCCTGTTACCGATGGGTTCAGCCGCCCTCAAAGAACTTTATTTACTGGGTCAAGACGAAGATGCTTGGATACTTTGGAAAGCCGAATTCCAAAATCGCCTCGAACCCACCGTCGCTGAACAGTTTACCGATGGCTTGGTGCAGTTGGCAATCGGAGATTACTTGAGCGGCATTTCTACCATTGCCAGCTTAGAAGATCGGGAGACCCCCAAAGAACAAGCGCAGTACCAAGACTTACGGGAAAAATTTACCTACTGGCAAGCGCTCTATCCCTTTCCTTTCTCAGACAAGATCGCCACCTATTCCCAAAAGCGTGAACTCAATCCTCTATTGGTGACTGCCCTGATTCGCCAAGAATCTCGCTTTGAACCCGATATTCGTTCCGGCGCTGGCGCTGTGGGTTTAATGCAAATGATGCCCAGTACCGGGGAATGGGCGGCAGAAAATATTGACGTGGAGGATTATTCCCTGGAAAATCCCGACGATAACATCAAACTGGGAACCTGGTTTCTGCGAGAAGTTCACCAGTCTTATAACGACAACTCCTTACTCGCGATCGCCAGTTACAACGCGGGTCAAGGGAATTTGTCAAAATGGCTGCAACAAGACAGTGCTGGTGATCCGGATGAGTTTGTTGAATCCATTCCCTTTGATGAAACTAGAGATTATGTGAAGCAGGTGTTTGGTAACTATTGGAATTATTTACGGCTGTATGATCCCAAAGTTGCCCAGCAAGTTGCTCAACATTCTCAGAGTCAGTCAACGGCAATGCGTCGATAAGGGCGCGGGGGAGAGCTGGGGGAGCTGGGGGAGCTGGGGAAGCTGGGGGAGCTGGGAGAGCTGGGGGAGCTGGGGAAGCAGAGGAAGCTGGGGGAGCAGGGGAAGCTGGGGGAGCAGAGGAAGCAGGGGAAGCAGGGGAAGCTGGGAAGAAAACATTCAATTCATGCTTACGCTGTGTACCAGAAACAGCAATATACTGATACAGTTATAACGATAGAACTGTCAATTATGTAATTCAATTAACAGCGAATGGATTCGACTGCTGATTTGCCAGGGGCATTGACGACCCTTGACCAGAGTCCAGTTGTCGCGACTTCTGAGCTAAGGAAAGTCTATCGCACTGGCTTTTGGCTGAATCAAAAAATTGAATCACTGACAAATTGCTCTCTTTCCGTTGAACCGGGAGAGACATTTGGTTTGCTTGGTCCGAATGGAGCAGGTAAAACGACGCTATTGAAAATTTTACTGGGGATTGTCCGTCCTACCTCTGGACGGGCTTGGCTGATGGGAAAACCCATTGGCGATCGCGGAGTAAAGCAGCGAATCGGGTATTTACCAGAAAATCCCTATTTCTATGACTATCTGACAGGTTGGGAATTCTTGCAACTGACCGCTGGGTTGTTTCAAATCCCTAAAAGTCGTCAACGCCAACGCATTCCCCAATTGCTGGAATTAGTTGGATTATCGAAGTCGGCGGCAAAAAAAAAGCAGTTACGACAGTATTCTAAGGGAATGCTACAGCGCATCGGTATGGCACAAGCCCTGATCAACGACCCTGATGTCGTGTTTCTGGATGAGCCGATGTCGGGACTCGATCCCATGGGACGCTATCAGATCCGGGAAATTATTCTCTCACTTAAGGAGCAAGGTAAAACCATTTTCTTCAATAGCCACGTTTTATCGGATGTGGAGAAGATTTGCGATCGCATTGCGATTCTGGCACAGGGAGAGTTAATTTGTGTTGGCACACTGGATGAACTTTTGGGTGTGGCGACTCATTACCAAGTTCGTGGGAAAGGCGGTAACATCGACATTCTCCAACGCTGGGTTAAGGAACTGGCATTCGAGGAAGATAGCTGGTACGGTGAACTCAAAGGTGAACCCCAAGAATTTATAGCCAGTCTGCGCCTGATGGGAGCGCAATTAATCGAGATTACCCTAGCACGTTCCTCTCTGGAGGAATTTTTCATGCAACAGTTACGGCAGAGGGGGATTGAATCGAGCCATTAGTAGGGGGAGTTGGGGAAGTGTAGAGACGTGCCATGGCACGTCTGGGAGCTGGGGGAGCCAAGGACGAATAACAAATGACAAATGACGAATGACGAATGACAACTAGACAGTGATCCCAGATTTGTTTTAAACTCATAGATTATTTGCTCATTTAAAGATCTACCATAGGTCTGGTGAACCTATTGTCAGGATATACAAAACTCTTAGAAAAACCGTTAATCATTTAGTGAGGGTATCTGGTGCGTTACCAAAGTATCTCTAAAAAAGAAGTCAAACAAAAAACCGTTACCCGTCGCACGGGTGCTTACGCCCTGATGGATAGTCTGAAGCGTCATGGGGTTGACCATATTTTTGGCTATCCCGGTGGTGCAATCTTGCCGATCTACGATGAACTGTATCAGTGGGAAGAGCGCGGAGAAATGCAGCATTTCTTGGTTCGCCATGAACAGGGTGCGGCTCATGCGGCGGATGGATATGCCCGGGCAACAGGAAAAGTGGGTGTCTGTTTTGCGACATCGGGTCCTGGGGCGACAAACTTAGTTACAGGGATTGCTACCGCCCACATGGATTCGATTCCCTTGGTGGTGGTTACCGGACAGGTGACACGGGCGGCGATTGGTTCGGATGCGTTCCAAGAAACGGATATCTTTGGCATTACCCTGCCGATTGTTAAACATTCTTATGTGGTGCGTGATCCCCGTGATATGGCGTGGATTGTGGCTGAAGCGTTCCACATTGCCAATACTGGTCGTCCAGGTCCAGTGTTAATTGATATTCCCAAGGATGTGGGGCTAGAAGAATTTGACTACACCCCTGTCGATCCGGGTATGGTTAAGCTGACGGGGTATCGTCCTACGGTGAAGGGAAATCCCCGGCAAATTAATCAGGCGTTGCATCTGATCCGAGAGTCGCAGCAACCGTTACTGTATGTCGGCGGCGGTGCGATTACAGCGAATGCCCATGAGCAAGTCAAGCAATTGGCAGAAACGTTCCAAATTCCGGTCACGACAACGCTGATGGGGAAAGGGGCGTTTGATGAATCTCATCCGTTGTCGGTGGGAATGTTGGGGATGCATGGCACGGCTTATGCTAATTTTGCCGTGAGTGAATGTGATTTACTGATTGCCGTCGGTGCGCGGTTTGACGATCGCGTTACCGGGAAGCTGGATCAGTTTGCTTGCCATGCTAAGGTGATTCATATCGATATTGACCCGGCGGAAGTGGGCAAAAACCGCGCCCCCCAAGTGCCAATTGTCGGCGATGTGCAGCAGGTGCTGGCTAAGTTATTACGGCGCTACGAGGAACAGGAAATTCCGGCTAATCCGAACCAAACTCAGGCATGGCTGAAGCGAATTCAGCGTTGGCGTCAAGAGTATCCCTTAGAAGCGCCCCAGTATCCCGATACGATTTCGCCGCAAGAGGTGATTGTGGAGTTGGATCGGCAAGCCCCAGATGCTTACTACACCACGGATGTAGGTCAACATCAGATGTGGGCGGCGCAATTTCTGAAGACGGGACCGCGCCGTTGGATTTCCAGCGCAGGTTTAGGCACAATGGGATATGGAGTTCCTGCGGCTATGGGCGTGAAGGTTGCCCTACCGGATCAGCAAGTGGTTTGTGTGGCGGGCGATGCTTCGGTACAAATGAATATTCAGGAGCTAGGAACATTAGCACAGTATGGCATTAATGTCAAGACTGTGATTATTAACAACGGCTGGCAAGGAATGGTGCGCCAGTGGCAAGAGGCGTTTTTTGGACAGCGGTATTCCTCCTCGAATATGGAAATAGGAATGCCGGATTTTGTGATTCTGTCTCAAGCTTATGGGGTCAAGGGTATGGTGGTGAAGCATCGCGACGAACTCAAGGACGCGATCGCCGAAATGTTAGCGTATGATGGTCCGGTGTTGTTGGATGTCCGCGTCACCAAGAATGAGAATTGTTATCCGATGGTTGCACCGGGTAAGAGTAATGCCCAAATGATCGGATTGCCAGAACGCCGTCAGCAAGAACATGTGGCTGAGGTGGTTGATTGCAGTAACTGTGGGACTCAGAATCCCACCACGAATCAGTTCTGTCCGGTTTGTGGGACGAAACTGTAATCAGTTATTGGGAAATAATTGGATACGTTAAAAAGTCTCCTGCGATGGTGGGAGGCTTTTTTGATGTTGTTGTCTCTATTTTGGGGATACGGCTACAATCCAAAATTTACATTTACTATCAAATAGTAGAATGTTAATCATCAAGTAATCTTATAGATATAGGAATGCCTCCCAAGGTGACTTGGAAGGCAGTGTCGTTCATTATCGAAAGGAATCTCAACTCCTCTATCAGCATAATCCCTATCTGTGACAGGTTTGTCACAACGCGATGACAAGCTTGCTCGCATCATGTTGCTGAATGTCTATAACTAGCTTTTAGCCAGGGCTTCAATGCTTCTGGCACAACGCTTACCAACAACAAATCCAGGTTAGATCAATACCATTGCATTGAGGTTAAGTAGGTTGATGGAAGTAAACTCAACCATGTTAAGTTATGTTAACAAGCCTCAAACCCTTACAAATGACGAATGACGAATGACGAATGACGATCCCCACCGTTAACTTTAATTGTCCCCACCTACTTAATAGTCCTCAAATTCAATAGAATCGAGCAGGCTAATACTGATTGGGGAGATTTTCGTCATTTCCGGCGAATTTGAGAATGCATCATTCTCGATAGGCGGATAGTCGCGAAAAACCTATACAGAACTATGCAGATCTAGGCATATCTCTACATAGTCGGAACGTGCAGACCAAGACTCACCGCAGTCTACGTTAGACGGGTCATGACACCTTGATGTGAACGCCAGCATCATGCTCTATCGGATTCAGTTAAGCAATCAGTGAACAGGTTTATAGCTGTA
>NZ_JAVJQN010000062.1:0-12645 GCF_040218245.1 Coleofasciculus sp. E1-EBD-02
GCAAAGTGGATGCCTGATGCACAGTTTGAGGTAGTTTTCGATGCGGATGCGGTAACTTCTACCGCTCAAGAGTGACATTGTATCCCATTTGGGTAGGGGCGCACCGACGTGCGCCCTCTCAAGTTGCGGTTCTAAACGATAGGTTTAAGGGCGTATGCCATACGCCCCTACAGTTATGTTATTTTGTAACGTGGGAAGGATTGAGGCGCGATCGCGCGAAGCGCACTCCTCAAGCTGATCGCACACCCTGTCTCAGTTGTACTCTATCGCTGTTGCTGCCTAGCCTTGAGATGTCCGATGAACTAAACACCGCCTCAATTGAGGTCGATTGACATTCCCCTTGGTTCTAGCTATAGCCAACAATATCTTCACACGTTTCGACCGCGAAGACTCCTTCGGTGCTTTGTGCGTTACTTGTTCAACTTCAGGGAGCAAATCCGCAACACCGAACACCTGACCAAGGGGTGATGTTTTGAGAAAAGCTTGCCGTTGAGCATGATTCATAACAACTTTTGTCCCCGCCCTGATTTGATCACGACTCAAGGAGGGTTGGGATTCCCCATTCCCGTTCATGTCTTTGACAGAAGGTGGCTGCTGCTGTTCGTAAAAATCTGAAGGCATATCCATCTTCACCGGGCGCGATTGTTGTAGCGTCCAGATACTCCATTTGAATCACATTTCTATAATAGGCGACTGCACCAGCTAAAGAAACCAACACAATTAACGGATCACTGGCTGATCCTGAACAATATTGCAGCCCAACTTTGGTAGAGTACCAAATTAACCATTTGCCAATAGGTACAAGCAGTCGATCCGTTCTTTCTCCTCGGCTGGTAGGATTTGCCTCTAGTTGTTCTATTTCTAAGAATCTCGGTGTGCCAGGATAAGGATAGAGACCATATCGAACTAAACCCCAAACCTGACCTGAATAAACAAGTTTGACAATGTTTTGACAATCAAAGTCAGTGCGTTGCCACAAACTCGACCAGTTGAATGTCCAATCATTTGGCATATCCTTTTCTGTAGCGGAAGCAAGCACCGCCAATTGCTCACCAGCAGATTGAAGTTGGACTTTTACTTGATAGGAGCCAATAGTAGTCAATTGAATTTTTAGCGCACCTAGATTAGGGTTAGACTCCTGTGATTATAAAGCAACGGTAACGAGGGAAAGCTTTTTGGAGCGATCGCACGCACTCTCCACTCCAAAAAACGCGATCGCACTCTCCACCCCAAAACACGCGATTGCACTCCCTCTCTCAGTCGGACTCTATCCCTATTGCTGCCTAGTCTTGAGCCGCCGGATGAACTGATACCGCCTCAGTCAATATCATCGGGTAAGTCGTCGATTGAGAGTCCCCCCTGTTCCAATAAAGCTTGTAGCCGCTTTATTTGGGAAAAAGTGAACTTAATGCGCTGATGTTGACCCCGTTCATAGCGACTGATAGTACTAGCCGTTATCCCAAGTGCTTGTCCTAGTTCCTCCTGTGTTAACCCTAAGTACTCACGAAGTTCTTTGAGAGTTGTCAATTTAGGGTTGCTATTTGAGTTTGGATGTTCTACCATCTTATCAAGTGACTATGCGAAACGCACAGTTGAGACCAAAGGCTGACGGGGAAACGCATAAGGGAAGTCCCTACACTTCCTGTTTCCCTGCCTATCTATCGGTAGTTTCTCACACGACGCCCGATTAGGAGGTGATGGAAAAGAGGATGAGTTCCAATTCAAGGCTTTAACACCGGATACGTATTTTCCATAAATAAGGGGCGATCGCATATTGTTTATGCCTAATCGCCCTTAGCTAAAAAACACTAACTCAAATCATAACAATGAAACATTCTCAATGGCTTCGCCTGCAAGCTGAAGGCGACAGGATCGTTGCGTCTTTTCGCGCCGATGGTTTCAACTGTCGTAAACAGCCACGCCGCTTGTCTTGGCACATTCGCAAAGATTCAGTGGCTTACAAGTTGGCTTGGCTACCCGCACCAATCAACGAGTGGAGTCTGTTACCTAATGATGGAACGCCACAGCGAGAGCGACTTTTAGCGATAATTCATTCTATCTTGGAGCATCGGGGATGTGGGCGCACAGCCGAACCCTCCCCAAAGTCTAACCATAGCTTTTGGAATCAACAGTATTATCCTTGGACATTGGTGAGGCTTTTGCCCAATGCTCAACACTATACGGTTGCTCGATTCTACAGTCGCACTGAAGCGGAAAATCATCAGCGCTTTCTGGCAAAGTGGATGCCTGATGCACAGTTTGAAGTGGTTTTTGATGCGGATGCGGTAACTTCTACCGCTCAAGAGTAACATCGTATCCCATTTGGGTAGGGGCGCAAAGCGAAAGCGCCCTCCCTTGAACTAGATTCTGATTTGACTTTGAATCTCAAGTAAATTTTGAACTTCGGTGTAGACTGGAGCTTGTTGGGTAGTGTCTTCTAGACGCACAACTACTGCGTAGGGAACTGGGTCAGGATTTTGACGCCCCCACTTCTCATAGGCGGCGATAGCCAGTGTATAGAATTTATCACTATATTCTTGTTTATGAATTTTCCACTCGTGAACAGCGTGTTGTACTGTTCCTTTAGAGCGAAGATTTACTCCAGGATCAAATTTTAACTCTTTAGGTAGAGCAATGGTATCACCATTCTGATCATCTTCTACAGACATAGCAGAAATAATCTCTTCACGGTCAACATTCCCTCGAAATACAAGCCACTTTAATGTCGTACCCAAGTATCTTTCTAGTCCCCAACGCTGAACTTGAGGAGCATGAACCACGGTTACAGTTAAACGCTTAATTCCTCGTCCTGTATCCGATAAACATACAGGAACTGGTATATCAAAGTAAGCAACCGTATTGGGACTTATATCACCTTGAAAAAACAGAATAGCTGTGTAAGAATCACATTCAGTCGCTCGAAAATAATCCGGTTGACCATAACCACTAATATTTAGCCAGTATTTAGAGTCTACCTTATCCATATCTGATCGAAATTGATCGAAATTACCATAAGCGCTGGGATAAGATGCAGAATTTATAGTAAAAGCTTTAAGAAGTGGTGCAGAAATATGGCGTAAATCAAAGGATTGAAGATCACCCAGTATTCTTGTCATCTTGTGCGCGACACGGGGAGCAGCAAAGCTTGTCCCAGAATCATGAGCAATGGCTGGAGTAATCTGATGACTTGCCATCACTACATTAGTTCCTAGATTTGTCCGAACGGCACCACTTTCATCAACAAGATAGTTTCCGCCAAGTTCAACCAGTTCAGGTTTAATCTCTCCGGAAATTCCAGGACCACAACGAGTAAAAGGGGAAGGTTGTGTTTGTTCAGCAATAGCCATTTCTGAGCCGACTCTACCTGTAATTAATGTATTAGGAACAATGGAACCAACTGTTAGTGCCAGTGCAGCCTGACTGGGATCAATAATTCGGGATTCTTCATCAATAAAGTATTGGGGATAAAGCTTGCCGTTATTAATATAGTCACTGACATTTTGAGGAGAGATATTCCCGGCACTAATAATAAAAACAATATCCTTTTCCCTGGAAAGCCGATCAATAGTACGAGCAATCCAGGAACGACGTGGAACCGTGCGTTTAGCTTCGGCATTCCACTTTCGATTAACAATGCCTACTGATAGATTAAATATCCGAACTCCCAGTGGAACAAATGTCTCTACAACTTCAGCGAGTACCCGAGAAAAAAGCCGAGGCTCTTCATCTTCCAACTGATTATTTTCATCTAGAACTCTAGCACTCGCAATCCATACTTTTCCTTCATTCTCAGCATCTCGATATCCATTAAGGGCATAATAGGATGCTAAAGAAGCAACACCAGAACCATGACCATGTTCATCATAGGGATTATCAGGTGCAGATCTTAGGAATGAATGCAAAAGATTCTCACGTACTACAGGCTGTAGAAATGGATTCCCCACCGTAACACCTGAATCAACAATGCAGACAATGGGGGCTTCCTCTGGAGGACTAATAAATCGCCCTAGCGTCTGAATGTCAAAATTTCGATAAATTGTATAAAAAGTTTCAAACTCTGGACGAGCATCAAACCAAAAAATTTTAGTTCGCCATTCTTTCTCTTCAACAAGACGTTTAAATATTTTTCCCGTACAACGAATAACAGCACGACAAGTTCCTTTTATCTCCTCATGCTCAAAAATGTTTCCATAAATTCCATTAGCAAATACTTTTTGTAAAGAAGAGCGAATCTCTGAAAGTTCTTGCCTTCGCTTATTTTTGCCCTGCTCCAAAGACATCATCTCTATTTCACAGATGATCCATGGCTGTTGAATCAGAGTTTCATAATGCTCAAAAAAAACCTGACAAAGACGATCTTTGGGATCTCCTTCCTGAATATTCTTCAAATACGCTAAAGTTTCATTAGGAGCATGACGCTTTTTTAGATCGCCTGAACCAAACTCATCAAGTTTAGTTTCTAGTTGCTCCAGATTATCTGTACGAGGAACTGCCAATGTAAACTTTCCCATTGACTCAGCAACAGGTTTTAAGCCTGTACCAGAAAGGGAAATGGGTATGTCATGTTCAACTTTAATCAGTGTTGACTTTCTTTCTGTGTCAGACATCTGTTGAAGTTTACGAGACAGATTTTTGACTCTTGGAATAAGACGACTGGCAATTTCTTGGCGACGTGCTAATATCTCTTGTGGTAACGGAGGATGAGGATTTTTGTTTTTACGACGAGCAGCAATTTCTGGTTGAGTTAAAGATAAGAGTGGAAAATCATTATTCATTGAGTTACTTCTTCCCCTTTAGATCTAGCCGCATTAGTCGCTTTTTTATAAGCTCGAAGTTGATCGGTAATGTCTCTAGTTTGGAGACTTTCTCTACCTTCTAAAATCATCGTTTTAATCGCTTCTACTGTGATGCGCTGAATATCAGCGTATGAAAGTGAATTCATATTTTTGGCTATGTATTCAGGTGAGCCATCAAAATGGATTCCGCCCAAAAGCGTTTTCAGATAAACTTCTCTTTCACCTTTACCAGGTAAAGGAAATTGGATAATATCATCGAATCGCCTCCATAATGCTGGATCAAGTAAATACTGATGATTACTGGCAGCAATAACCAAGCTTTGACTTGAGTGAAAGTTGTCCATTATCTGAAGAAGACTATTGACAACCCTCTTGAGTTCACCTACATCATTAGGATCATCACGATTTTTGCCAACGGCATCAATTTCATCGAGTAAAAGTACTATCGGTGTATTGTTGGCAAGATTGAATACACGATGAAGATGAGACGCTGTGTCTCCCAAAAAACTAGATATAACAGTACTAAGTTGCAAGATCCCTACAGGCAGACCCAGTTCATAAGCTAAATACTTTGCTGTGAAAGTCTTTCCACAACCAGGAGATCCCCAGAAAAGTAGCTTAGTTTTGGGAGAATAACCATATTTAGCGAGTTCTTTACGTTTACGATGTTCATTGAGAACACGATCTATTTTAGCTTGAGTTTCCTTGCCCAATATAATTTTGGTCTGATCGACTGAACTTTTTTCTAGTGTAACTAATTCATTCCCACTACGACGGTCTTTAGGCAGTAATGTTAACCCATTATTAGAACTTTTTTTCAAGTTACGATTTTGCCCTAATGCTTTCTTCAAATCTTTTGCCACAGCATGATGGTTTGCAGCCAGTTCTTCGGCAATAAGCGATTCGGCTGCTTTGTAAAAAGCCGCATCATTTTGCTCGCGGAATGCTTGGAACAGCCTTTTCAGTTGCTCGCTAGCTACTATCATAATATTTCATACACTTATTGTTGTAGTTATCCAGGACTATTTTAATACAAAAATCGATTGAAGACCATAGAACGCTTAAAAAAAATTAACCTTAATTTTCCTCCTAAGCTGGTTGCACTCAATTTTGCCAATTCAATTACATCAAACCATTAAATTGTCAATATTAATTACGAATAAAGTCAGCATTGTAGTCAATTATTTTTTTGATTTATTTTTTCATTGTCGAGGCTTTTATTGTTTATTTGTTAGTAGTTTATCATGACTACTCTAGAAGACTTAAATAGACTTTGTGGGAGACGCGATACCTTGGGATGGCTATCCGCTTTACCCACCCAATCCCCCCTCACTGCATAACCCGGACAGCCAATGGTCTAGACTGAGAGATTGATCGTACTAAAAAAGGGAACCTCACGATGCGACTCTCTCAAATGCTACTCGTCACCCTCCGGGAAGACCCAGCCGAAGCCGAAATCCCCAGCCATAAACTCCTGGTTCGCGCTGGCTATATCCGTCGCATCGGTAGCGGAATCTACGCTTATCTCCCCCTGATGTGGCGCGTCTTGCAAAAAGTCTCCCAAATTGTCCGGGAAGAAATGAACGCCACGGGCGCCCAAGAATGCTTACTTCCCCAACTCCAACCCTCTGACCTGTGGCGAGAATCTGGGCGCTGGGACACCTATACTAAAGCAGAGGGGATCATGTTCGCCCTCACCGATCGCCAAAACCGAGAACTGGGACTCGGACCCACTCACGAAGAGGTAATCACCACCATCGCCCGTGAGATGATTCGTTCCTATCGCCAACTTCCCCTCCACCTCTACCAAATTCAAACCAAGTTTAGAGATGAAATCCGCCCTCGGTTTGGACTGATGCGGGGACGAGAATTTATTATGAAAGACGGCTATTCCTTCCACGCCGATGAGGAAAGCCTGAAAAAAACCTATCAGGACATGGATCAAGCCTATCGCAACATGATCACCCGTTGCGGTTTAGCCTTTCGCGCCGTGGAAGCTGATCCGGGGGCGATTGGCGGTTCCGGTTCCCAAGAATTTATGATTCTGGCGGATATTGGGGAAGATGAGATTCTCTACACGGAGGATGGGAACTATTCTGCCAATGTGGAAAAAGCCAGTTCCCTCCCGGCGGATGCTGAACCGTCTCCCTTTGAGACTTGCGAAAAACGGGAAACCCCCAATACATCCACCATCGACTCCCTGTGTCAATTCCTCAACTGTTCGCCAACCAATGTCTTGAAAAACGTCCTCTACCAAGCCGTTTATGACAATGGGATGACGGTACTGGTAATCGTCAGTATCCGAGGCGATCAAGAGGTTAACGACGTAAAACTGCAAAATGAATTAGTCCGTTTAGCTGATCAGTATAACGCCAACGCCCTCATCGCCCTAACCGTTCCCGACGCCACCACCCAGGCAAAATGGGCGTCTAAACCCCTCCCTGTGGGCTATATCGCCCCGGATTTAGATGATGATTATATCCGCCCTGCTAGCGATGTCGCACCGCGATTTGTACGCTTAGTTGATCATACAGCCGTTGACTTGAAAAATTTTGTCACTGGGGCGAATGAAACCAATTATCACGTCGTTGGTGCGAATTGGGGTGAACCCTTCGCCTTACCTAAACAGGTGGTAGATTTGCGGACAGCCAAAGCAGGCGATCGCGCGATTCATGATCCCAGCCAAATCCTGCACAGCGCTAGGGGAATTGAAGCCGGACATATCTTTCAGTTAGGCACAAAATATTCTAAAGCCATGGGCGCGACGTACACCAACGAAGCCGGGGAAGAAAATCCCCTTTATATGGGATGTTATGGTGTAGGCGTATCGCGACTGGCGCAAGCGGCGGTTGAACAATCCCATGATAAGGATGGAATTATTTGGTCCCCCGCGATCGCACCCTACCACGCGATTATTACTGTTCCCAACATCTCCGACGCTAAACAGATGGACGCCGCCGAGACACTTTACCAGCAGTTGTGGCAAGCTGGTGTAGAAACCTTACTCGATGACCGAGATGAACGGGCGGGCGTGAAGTTCAAAGACGCGGATCTGATTGGCATTCCCTATCGGATTGTCACTGGGCGATCGCTGAAACAGGGTAAAGTAGAAGTTGTAGTGCGGGCAACTCACCAGTCTCAAGAATTGCCCCTGGATCAGGTTGCTTCTACCGTTAAACAATGGCTTGATGCGGCATTAACCCGATAAACTGAAATGAATAAGGCAGCACTGACTCGATTCATCATAGTGGCACTTTATATTTCTGCCTTTATGGGTGTGATGTTGGGTCTAGTCGGTGGATTTCAGACAGGTATTGCCTGTACTGCCCTGGTTTTTTTCTCTATCCTTTCCTATAAGTATCCCCGTATCGGATTATGGGGACTGCTGATTTATCTTCCCTTCAGCGGAAGCATTATTTATTCGCTGGGTGATGTTTACCAATCCCTGGGTGAGAGAATCACCTACTCCGGGAATCATCCTCTATTTCATTTAATTAAAGATGCATTTTACATTCCCGCCTTAATTGCCCTGATTCAGTCGCGGGATTCGTTCTGGAAACTCCTACCGCGATCGATTCTCAAACCCTTACTGATTGCGATCGCGGTTGTGCTAGGGGTGGCGTTAATTACATTCCTGTTGATTAATGTACCACAGGAGTTTGATCCCCAGGTTAAAGGAAGTCCGTTTCTGATGGGAATTTTAGGATTAAAAGGGCTAGTGGGGTATATTCCCTTACTCTTTTGTGGGTATTATCTGATTCGCGATCGCACGGATTTATTTTTCCTGACTCGTTTACACTTAATTGTGATCCTTATCTGCTGTAGCTTGGCGTTTCTCCAATATCTGTGGCTGGTTATCGGTTTATGTCCCAGTAGCAATAGTTTGACCGGAGAAGCTGTTTACAGAGCCAGTTTACAGGTAAGATGTCTAGTCGGCGGTTCTCTGTTATACAATCCCCAAGTCGGGTTAATTCGTTTACCGGGTACATTTGTTGCACCTTGGCAATGGGGTTGGTTTCTCATTTCCAGCGCTTTTTTCACGTATGGGGCGAGTGTCAGTGATTCATCTCGTCGTTGGCGACTCGTGGGGTGGGTGGCGATGGTTGCAGTCTTGGCGGCGGCGGTAATTTCGGGTCAACGAATTGCTTTGGCGATCGTTCCGGCGACGTTTGTTCTGTTAGTATTACTCACGGATCGGCATAAGGGATGGCTACCACTTAAATTAGGAATTGGTGTTCTTTTGGCGATTTGGATTACTCGAACGTTGGGGAAGGTAGAAGAACGGGTGATTAGTTTAGTTGATCGCTGGGAGGCGTCTCCTCCTCCTACATTTATGCTGGATCAATTTCAGTGGGTATTGAGTAGACAAGAGGGAGTGTTAGGACATGGTTTAGGACGAGCCACTAATGCTGCCCGTCGCTTAGGGGAAACTCAACTGATTGAAACCTATTATGCCAAATTGTTTTACGAAATTGGTCCGATTGGGGTTTTGACTTTTCTGGCGCTGGTGTCTTTGCTGACGTTTTTGACGTTTAAGGCATATCGGTCAGTTCAAGATTCGTCTTTACAACGGTTAGGGTTGTGTCTTTGGGTGTTTGTTTTATTTATTAGTTATAACACCTATTATTATCCTCTGGCTGTTGATCCGGTGGAGGTTTATTATTGGTTTTTTGCCGGGGTTTTGCTCAAGTTACCTAAACTTGATGATCCGGTAGGTTGTGAAACACTATGTTCTGAGCAGAAAGATGCTTAGCCTAGAACACCTTTACAAGCTAGTCCGCGCAGGCGGACTACCCTTCGGGAAGGCTTCGCATACATTTGTGTAGCTACGAATTCTAGTCGCTAGGGCAAAAAAGGAGTTCCTTATTACCGAGGTTTTAAAACTTGCCAAAGAATAAAAATAGTAAAGCTGATATAGCCACATACGACGATCCAATCCTGCCAATTATTAGAATTTGTGAAAACATTATTACTCATTGGGATTATAGATTTAAGTTTGAGGTTAAGCGACAGGGCGACCCGAGTCGATTGAGTGGATTGGGGGTGTTCATTGATATCAGCGGGTCGCCCCTACAACTGTTTATTGATGTTGGTAGTTAGCCTCTACAAATGTTTATTGATATCTATACATTATAACTTTTTTTTAACGCTAACTATTTTGATATCAAAGAATGTCTGGGGTATTCTAAAAGAAACTACAAATAAACTCTCCAGCGCCATCCGGTTCAAATGAAACCACTATTCCATCCTGGCGAATCCGGGTGCGATCGCGACAATTATATATCTCGACTGGGCGTTTTACTCCATCAATACTCACAGCGGCTCGATACCGCCAATAATACTTAGCGGAGCGCTTGATACTTAGAATACAAATATTGTGATCCTTGATTGTGCGACACACCGACGCCTCAGCCGGAAATGCTACAACCCACAGTATTGCAAGTATTCCCAGTAAAACACTCCATTTTACTTTGTCATTGGTCATTGGTCATTGGTCAAGGTGTAGGGTGCGTTAGCGTAAGCGTAACGCACCATTTCAAAAGATAGTAGTGAAACCCGCCCCTACACAATTTCCCCTATCTCCCAGACGTTCCACCGGAACGTCTCTACAACCACAGCTCCCCCAGCTCCCTCATCTCCCAGCACTTTGATAGATGGGGATTATCGCTTTGATTATCAGATTGTCTAATTGCTTTGTTTGAACTTTACCATCAACCCATTACACTATAGACTAATCTTAGAAAACTTCAAAAAAAATTAACCGTTAAGTAAAAATACCTGTTTATCAGGGTCTCTTCACGTTCATTAGCACTGAAGAGAAAATTTGTATACCCCCAAGAGGTCATGTCGATGACTCAGTTTTTCCTTGACTCTGCCTGGTTCATTCCTTGCTATGCCCTATTAGGTGCAATTTTAGCCGTCCCTTGGTCTCCGGCAATTATAAATCGTACCGGACCGAGACCCGCCGGCTATATTAATATGTTGATGACCTTCATCGCTTTTTTGCATGGGTTGTTGGCATTACTCGCCATCTGGAATCAACCGGCTCAATCGGTTGTGATTCCGTGGCTACAGGTGGTTGATTTGGATTTATCCATTCCCGTAGAAATGTCGGCGGTTACGATTGGGGCGACGATGGTGATCACTGGATTAAATTTCCTCGCCCAAATTTATGCCATTGGTTACCTAGAAACCGATTGGGGATGGGCGCGGTTCTATTCGTTGCTGGCGTTGTTTGAAGCGGGAATGTGCGCCCTTGTTTTGTGTAATTCCTTGTTTTTCAGCTATATTATCCTGGAAATTCTCACCCTGGGAACCTATCTTTTAGTCGGATTTTGGTTTAATCAATCCTTGGTGGTAACGGGGGCGAGAGATGCATTTCTGACCAAACGGGTGGGCGATTTAGTCCTATTAATGGGCGTGATTGGGATTTATCCCTTATCCAAAACCTGGAATTTTTCGCAATTGGCAGACTGGGCAAGTACGGTTAATCTTGATCCGAAAGTCGCTGCATTAGTGGGGTTGGCATTAATTGCCGGTCCTATGGGTAAATGCGCTCAATTTCCCCTGCATTTATGGTTGGATGAAGCCATGGAAGGACCGGTTCCCAGTACCATTCTACGGAATGCTGTAGTGGTGTGTACGGGGGCGTGGGTGTTGATTAAACTGCAACCCGTTATCGCCATATCTCCGGTTGCGGTATCCGCTGTCATTTTAATTGGTGCGGTAACTGCCGTGGGTGGTACGATGGTCGCGATCGCACAGGTTGATATTAAGCGTACTCTATCCTATTTGGTGAGTGCTTATTTGGGATTGGTGTTTATCGCCGTGGGTACGGGACAAATCCAAACCGCCCTATTATTAATGTTGACGTATGCCGTCGCCATGGGGTTATTGGTGATGAGTACCGGGGCGGTTATTTGGAACAGTATTACTCAGGATGTGACGCAATTGGGCGGGTTATGGGCAAAACGTCCGGCTTGTGGCTTGTCTTATCTGGTGGGGGCGGCTGGATTGATTGCGGTTCCTCCTCTGGGCGGATTTTGGGCGTTTTTACAGTTGGGGGATTCGTTGTTTACCAGTCACCCGAAATTATTTGCCCTGGTGTTAGTGGTGAATGCGTTAGCTTCGTTTAGTCTATTCCGTGTCTTCGGGTTAGTCTTCGGTGGACAAGCTAAAGAAATGGCACAGCGATCGCCTGAAGCACATTGGCCCATGCTATTTCCGATGATACTGCTTATGGGGGTTACGTTACATGTTCCGTTACTATTGGGAACATGGCAACTGTTACCGGAATGGGTAAGCTTGAATCCTACAGTAGCGAGTTCGTTGGTGTTGTCGAGTGCAATTGGTGGCGGTGCAGCGGCGTATTTGTATCTGAGTAACCAGGTGGAAAAGCCGATTCGATTTGGTTCAAAGGCGTTGCAAGACTTTTTTGCCTACGATTTATATACCCAAAAGTTGTATCGGGTAACGATAGTGTTTCTGGTTGATTTGATTTCCAGAACGATTTCTTGGGTTGACCGTTATATTGTGGATGGTTTGGCTAATTTAGTCGCCTTTATGACGGTGTTTAGTGGGCAAAGCTTGAAGTATAATGTTTCGGGTCAAACCCAGTTTTATGCGTTGACGATTTTGTTGGGGGTGGCGTTATTGGGATTTCTGTTGAGTTTGCCGATTCTGTCGCGTCTTTCGCTGATTGTTGGTGGATAATTTACGTTTTTGTCGGAGTGGTTGGTGGTGAAAGATGTGTTTTTTTAACGCAGAGGAACGCAGAGGTTAGCGCAGAGGGACGCAGAGGGGTTAAGTGAGGTGGTGGAGGAATGGATGTGTTCACTGTTTAGAGGGA